>NZ_DAMCAM010000002.1:0-102845 GCF_032059615.1 Melaminivora sp.
GCGCCCGCCCGGCCGGTGCTTGCCCGGGCGGCAGCCCCTGCCGCCGGCGCCACACCGGCGCGGCCGCAGAGCCGGCCGGCCATCGCCGCACCTGCTCCAGCGCCCACCCGCACCCCCGCATCGGCCGGCGCCGGCGCGGACGACGAGTGGGAGAGCTTCTGATCGCCTGACGCGGCAAGCCCTTGCCAGGGCTACCATCGCCTTTTTCCCGGCGTCGGCCGGGACGGACAACGCAAAGGAGTCAAGCGATGAATCTGGGCCTGGCGGGCAAGTGGGCGCTGGTGTGCGGCGCAAGCAGAGGACTGGGGCGCGGCTGCGCCGAGGCGCTGGTGCGCGAGGGCGTCAACGTGGTCGTCAATGCGCGCGGCGCCGAGGGGTTGCAGCAGGCCGCAGCCGAGCTGCAGGCCCTGGGCGCTGCCAGCGACAACGGCACCGCACCGCGGGTGCTCGCCGCCGCCGCCGACATCACCACGGCCGAGGGGCGCGCCGCGGTGTTCGCCCTGGCCGGCGGCCCGGGCACCGATTTCGATATCGTCGTGACCAATGCCGGCGGCCCGCCGCCGGGGGACTTTCGCGACTGGGACCGGGAGGCCTGGCTGCGTGCGCTGGACGCCAACATGCTGACGCCCATCGAGCTGATGCGCGCCACGGTCGATGGCATGGCGGCGCGGGGCTTCGGGCGGGTCGTCAACATCACGTCGAGCGCCGTCAAGGCACCCATCGACATCCTGGGCCTGTCCAACGGCGCGCGCAGCGGCCTGACGGGGTTCGTCGCCGGCCTGGCGCGCAGCCCCCTGGCCGCACGCGGCGTCACCGTGAACAACCTGCTGCCGGGCAAGTTCGACACCGACCGGCTGGCCACCACCTTCCGCGCCGCCGCCGCGCAGACGGGCCGCAGCGAAGAGGACGTGCGCGCAGCGCAGCAGGCCCAGGTGCCGGCGCGGCGCTTTGGCACGCCGGCCGAGTTCGGCGCCATCTGCGCCTTCCTGTGCAGCGTGCACGCGGGCTACATCACCGGGCAGAACCTCCTGGCCGATGGCGGGGCCTACCCGGGGGCGTTTTGAGCCGGCTTCAATTTATATAGCTGCAAGCCAATGACTGGCGCGGGCTTCCGGCCTTTTTGATGCGAATTTTCGTCTTCAGCTGCGGCGCGACGAGATGACGATGCCGCCCACGATCAGCGCGAACGCCAGCCCGTGGTAGCCGTGCGGCACCTCGCCGAGGAAGGCCGCCGACAGCAGCGCCGCAAACAGCGGCGTCAGGTTGATGAAGAACGCGCCCATCACCGGCCCGGCGCGCTGCACGCCCAGGCCCCAGCAGCGGTAGGCCAGCAGGGCGGGGCCGATGGCGATGAACACCAGCATGGCCGCCAGGGGCCAGCCCCAGCTGGCGTGCCAGCGCCCGAGCGACCATTCCACCCCCGTGAACAGCCCCGACCAGGCCAGGCCGAAGACCATCTGCGCCATCAGAAAGGCGGCCCAGTCGCCGCGGATGGAGGCCGGCTGGTCGGTGCGCACCAGCAGCCAGCTGTAGAGCGCCCAGGACAGCGTGGCCAGCACCATGTAGAGGTCGCCCGCCACCAGGCGCAGCGCCAGCAGCTCCTGCCAGCTGCCGCGGCTGAGCACCGTGAGCACCCCGGCGATGGAGGCCAGCGCCCCCAGCACCTGCTGGCGCGAGACCGGCGCCTTGAAGAACAGCGCGCCGATGGCCAGCATCCAGATCGGCGCGCCCGCGCCCACCAGCGTCACGTTCAGCGGCGTGGAGGTGGTCAGCGCCATGTACTGCAGTGCGTTGTAGCTGCCGATGCCCAGCAGGCCCAGCAGCGCGTAGCGCCGCCAGTGCGGCCACAGGCCGCTGCCCGGGCGCAGCACCGGCCAGGCCAGCGGCAGGAGCAGCGCCAGGGCCAGCAGCCAGCGCAGGAAGTTCAGCGCCACGGGCGCGATCAGCGGCGCGGCCAGGCGGCCGACCACGGCATTGCCGGCCCACATCAGCGGCGCGGTGGCCAGCAGCAGGGCGGTGCCGGGCGTGAGCCGGTCGGTCTCGGGTTGGGAAGAGGGCATGGCGGGGTGCGACTGTAACCGCTGCGCCGCAGCGACTGCGCGGCTGCTGCGTGCATGGCACCATGGCGGGCTGCGCGTGGCCGGCAGGCCGGCCCGCATCCACACCAACCCCTTTTTTGCCCAGGAGAGACCAGAACATGACCCGTGCCGTACAGATCCGCCAGCACGGCGGCCCCGAGGAGCTGCAGCTCGTCGATGTGCCGGTGGGCGAGCCCGGCCCGGGCGAGGTGCGCATCCGCCACCGCGCCATCGGGCTGAACTTCATCGACGTCTATCACCGCACGGGCCTGTACCCGCTCGCCCTGCCTGCGACCATCGGCATGGAGGCCTCGGGCGTGATCGAGGCGGTGGGTGAGGGTGTCACGCACCTGGCCGTGGGGGACCGCGCGGCCTATGCCAGCATGCCGCCGGGCAGCTACTGCGAGGCGCGCGTCATGCCGGCGCAGTGCGTGTGCCGCCTGACCGACGCCATCGACTTCGAGACCGGCGCGGCCATGATGCTCAAGGGCCTCACCGCGCAGTACCTGCTCAAGAAGACCCTGCCGGTGGAGGGCCTGCAGCCGGGCGACCACGTGCTGTTTCACGCCGCCGCCGGCGGCGTGGGCCTGATCGCCTGCCAGTGGGCACGCGCACTGGGCCTGCAGCTGATCGCCACCGCCGGCAGCGACGAGAAGTGCCGCCTGGCGCTGGACAACGGCGCGGCGCACGCCATCAACTACCGCACCGAGGACTTTGCCGCGCGCGTGCGCGAGATCACCGGGGGGCGCGGCGTCAAGGTGGTCTATGACTCGGTGGGCAAGGACACCTGGGAGCAGTCCCTGCAGTGCCTGCGCCCCTTCGGCCTGATGGCCAGCTTCGGCAACGCGTCCGGGCCGGTGTCGCCGTTTGCGCCGGCGCAGCTCGGCGCGCTGGGCTCGCTCTACGTCACGCGCCAGACGCTGTTCACCCACATCCGCACGCGCGAGGCCACGCAGGCCATGGCCGACGAGCTGTTCGCCGTGGTGGCCAGCGGCCAGGTGAAGATCCATATCGCGCAACGCTACGCGCTCGATGACGTGCAGCAGGCGCACCGCGACCTGGAGGCGCGCCGCACCACGGGCTCGACCATCCTGACGCTGCCGTGAGGGCCGGGGTATTTGCGCAGTCCAGCTCAAATACTCCTGAAACCCAAGCCTGGCAAAGACTTTTCGCTATCAAAAATAAGAAACATCGGTTTTTGGCCCATGCCGCGCTCCCGTCTTCTTCCCGACAACTTCACCCTCGCGCTGCTGGGCACCGTGCTGCTGGCCAGCCTGCTGCCGGCCACCGGCGCGCTGGCCGGGAGGCTCGAACACGCGACCACCGCCGTGGTGGCGCTGCTGTTCTTCATGCACGGCGCCAAGCTGTCGCGCCAGGCGGTGCTGGCCGGCATCGGCCACTGGCGGCTGCACCTGCTGGTGGTGCTGTGCACCTTCGCGCTGTTTCCGGTGCTGGGCCTGTTGCTCAAGCCCGTGCTCACGCCGCTGGTGACGCCCGAGCTCTACACCGGCGTGCTGTTCCTGTGCGTGCTGCCGGCCACCGTGCAGTCGGCCATCGCCTTCACGGCCGTGGCCGGGGGCAACATGGCCGCCGCCGTGTGCAGCGCCTCGGCCTCGACGCTGCTGGGCATCTTCATCACGCCGGTGCTGGTCAGCCTGGTGCTGCCCCAGGCCGCCAGCGCCGGGCAGGACGTGCTCGGCGGCATCGGCCGCATCATGCTGCAGCTCATGCTGCCCTTTGCCTGCGGCCACCTGTTGCGGCCGTGGATCGCCGGCTTCATGGCGCGGCGCGCGGCGGCGCTGAAATACGTCGACCAGGGCTCGGTGCTGCTGGTCGTCTATACCGCCTTCAGCGCCGCGGTGGCGGGCGGGCTGTGGCAGCTGCTGCCGCTGCCGGCGCTGGCCGGCCTGCTGGTGGTGTGCGCCGTGCTGCTGGGGCTGGCGCTGGGCTTCACCACCTGGCTGTCGCGGCGGCTCGGGTTTTCGCGCGAGGACGAGATCACCATCGTCTTTTGCGGCTCCAAGAAGAGCCTGGTCAGCGGCGTGCCCATGGCCAAGGTGCTGTTCGATTCGCAGGCGGCCGGCGCCATCGTGCTGCCGCTAATGGTGTTCCACCAGATGCAGCTCATGGTCAGCGCGGTGCTGGCGCAGCGCTACGCCCGCCAGGGGCGCATGCGGGCAGGGGCAGCAGTCGCCCCCTGAATCTGGCTCAGGACGCGTCGCCCTGAGGCTGCGGGGCCAGGTCGGCTTCGCTCGCGCGCTCGGGGCGCAGGCGGCTGGGCGAGAGCGCGCCGGCGGACTCCAGGATGGGGTAGGCGATCGAGCTGATGTGCGAGTTGATGCGTTTCAGGTCGCTGATCAGGTCGATGTGCAGCGAGCTCGTCTCCATGCTGCGCACCGTGCGGTCCGTCAAGCGCATCAGGTGGCTGGTGGCGTAGGCGCGCTCCAGGTTGCGAAAGTGCACCTTCTCCTCCAGCAGGCGCTGCGCATCGCGCAGGTTGCCGTTGAGGAACACGCTCATGCCCAGGCGCAGGTTGCTCAGCAGGTGCTGGTGCAGCTCGGTGATCTCGGCCATGCCGGCCTCGGAAAAGTGCACGCCCTTCTTGATCTTCTTGTCCTCGATGTCCTGGACGATGCGCTCGATGATGTCGCCGATCTGCTCCATGTTGATGGTGAAGCTCAGGATGTCGGCCCAGCGGCGGCTCTCCTCCTCGCCCAGGTCGTCGCGTGAGACCTTGGTCAGGTAGTACTTGATGGACGAGTACAGGCTGTCCACCTCGTCGTCCATCTTGCGCAGGCGCTGCGCCTGCGCCTCGTCGTTGTTGCGGATCACCTCCATCACGCCCACGAGCATGCTCTCGACCACATCGGCCTGGTAGAGCGCCTCGCGCACCGCGCAGGAAATCGCCAGCGACGGAGTGCCCAGAGCCGAAGGGTCCAGGTGGTGCGGGCGCTCGCCCTGCGCCTGCGCGGGCTTGGGCAGCAGGCGCGCCACCCACTTGGCCACCCACTGCGTGAAGCCGATGAAGCCCACGCTGATGATGATGTTGTAGATCAGGTGGAACAGCACCACGCTGTGCGAGGTGCCGGGCAGGATGGGCTCGACATGGCGTATCCACAGGCCGATGAAGGGCGCCATCAGCGCCACGCCCAGGATCTTGAAGACCATGTTGCCCACCGTGACCTGGCGCACCTCCACGCTCGAGCGCGCCATGGTCAGCACGGCCGCCAGGCCATTGCCCAGGTTGGCCCCGAGCACCATGCCGAGCGCCATGCCCAGCGGCACGACCTGGGTGTCGGCCATGGCGGCGATCAGCAGCACCACGGCCAGGCTGGAATAGGAGACGATGGCCAGCACCGCGCCGATCAGGATCTCGGTCAGCAGGTCGCTGGCGATGGCCTCCAGCACCAGCGGCGTGATGGGCGAGGTCAGCATGGGCTCGGTGGCCTGCACCACGCGCTCGAGCGCCAGCAGCATCAGCCCCAGGCCGATGAACACCCGCCCCACGCGCCCGGCGGTGCTGGCCTGGCGCGTGATGAACAGCACCACGCCGACGAAGATGAAGACCGGCGACAGCCACGACAGGTCCAGCGAGAAGACCATGGCCATGAGGGCCGTGCCGATGTCGGCGCCGCGCATGACGGCCAGTGCCGCCGGCAGCGTGATCAGGCCCTGGCCGACGAAGGACGCCGTCATGAGCGAAGTGGCGGTGCTCGACTGCACCAGGGCGGTGACGCCGATGCCCGAGAGCGCGGCCGTGAAGCGGTTGCCCAGGCTGCGCGCCAGCATCGTGCGCAGGTTGGCGCCGAACACGCGCAGCACCCCCGTGCGAACGAGATGCGTGCCCCAGACGAGCAGGGCGACGGCGGCCAGCAGATTGAGCAGATGCTTCATGAAGGAACGGGAGACGACGGAAAAACGCGGCCGGCGCGCGCTGCGCCGAACCTTGCAGCATAGCGCTGCCGCGCCCCGCGGGAGCGGTCGCGCCGCAGTACCCCCGGCGGCTTCGTTACATGTCGCCGGCACTTGACCGGACGCGAAAAAAATGCCGGCCGCGGCCCTTCGGAAGGGAAAGAAGGCACGCACGCCCGGTAAACATGCGCAAAAGGAGGGCGGCCCGCGTAACATCGCCGCTTTGCACTTTCTCGGGTCTCCCAGGCATGTGGAATCGGCTGCGCATCACCCATCGTTTTCTCCTGATCCTGAGCGCTTTCTGGCTCTCGGGCGCCGCCGTCATCGGCGTGAGCCTGTGGGGCCTGTCCTCGGCGCGTGACAGCCTGAAGTCCGTGCACGACCACGCCATGGCGCTGGCGCTGCAGGCCGACGACGTGGCCGCGCTGGCGGTGCAGAACCGCGTGCAGCTGCTGCTGGCTTTTCAGCACGCCCCGGAAGGGTTGCTGGCGGCCATCCACCAGCATCCGGTGGAGGAGCACCTGACCTCGCTCACCGGCATGCGCGGCAGGATCACCCAGACCCTCAAGGCGATGGAGGAGGCCCTGCAGAGCCCCGAGGAAAAAGAGCTGTTCGCCGCCCTGCAGGCCGCACGTGCCGCCTGGGTAGCAGAACTGGATGCGGCCACCCAGGCCGTGCGTCAGGGAGACTACGCTCCCGATCGCATGGAGCGCTTCCTGCAGGCCGGGCGCACCCATGGCGAGGCCATGGTCACGGCCGCCCAGCGGTTTCGCACCCACCAGGTCGCGCAGGCCGATGCCGCCTACCAGGGCGCGCAGCAGCGCTATGAGCTGGCCCTGTGGATCTTCGCCCTCTCGACCTTCCTGCTGGGCCTGCCGGCCTCGCTCATGGGACTGGCCCTGCTGGCGCGGCTGGCTCGGGGCTTTCGCTCGGCCAACGCCGCGGCGTCGGCCATTGCGTCGAGCGACCTCACTCACCGCATCGAGCAGTCGGACGGTGGCCGCGACGAGATCGGCGCCATGCTCACGCAGATGGAGACCATGCGCGGCAACCTGAGCCACATCATCGGCCAGGTCAGCGGCGGCGCCAGCGCCATCGCCGGCGCCTCCACACAGGTGGCGGCGGGCACGCGCGACCTGGCCTCGCGCACCGAGCAGCAGGCCAGCGCTCTGGAAGAGACCGCCTCGGCCACCGAGGAGCTGTCGAGCACCGTCCAGCACAACGCCGACAGCGCCGCCCAGGCCAGCCAGCTGGCCGCCACCGCCACCGGCGTGGCGCAGCGCGGCGGCGCCACCATGGAGCAGGTGGTGCAGACCATGCAGGGCATCAACACCGCCTCGGCGCGCGTGGCCGACATCATCAGCGTGATCGACGGCATCGCCTTCCAGACCAACATCCTGGCGCTGAACGCCGCCGTGGAGGCCGCGCGCGCGGGCGAGCAGGGCCGGGGCTTTGCCGTGGTGGCGGGCGAGGTGCGCATGCTGGCACAGCGCTCGGCGGCGGCGGCGCGCGAGATCAAGGACCTCATCACCGACTCCACCGCCAAGGTCAACGCCGGCAGCTCGCAGGTGGGCGAGGCGGGCGCGACCATGCAGGAGATCGTCGGCGTGATCGAGCGCGTGGCGCGCCTGGTCGATGAGATTGCCGCGGCCAGCCGCGAGCAGTCGCTGGGCCTCACGCAGATCAACCAGGCCGTGGCCCACCTCGACGGCGTGACGCAGCAGAACGCCGCGCTGGTGGAAGAGACTTCGGCCGCCTCGGACTCGCTGCAGTCCCAGGCCCGCCAGCTGGCGCAGCTGGCCACCACCTTCAAGCTGGAGCAGCGCCCGGCCGGGGCCGCCGCCAGCCGGGCCGCGGCGCCCCGGGCGCCGGCCCTCACGCACTGAGAGCCCGTGAGCAGGCTCTGAGAGCCTGGCGGGAGCGCGCGCCGCAACCGCGGCGCGCGCTCACCCGGCGCGGCGCACGCGCAGCAGCTCGTCCAGGATCAGGCAGGCCGCGCCCAGGGTGATGCCCGCGTCGGCCAGGTTGAAGGCGGGAAAGTGCCCGCCGTGGAAGACGCCCGAGAGGAACGGCCAGTGGAAGTCGAGGAAGTCCACCACGTAGCCGTGCATCAGGCGGTCCACCACGTTGCCCACGGCGCCGCCCAGGATGCTCGAAAGGGCAAAGGCGTAGAGTTTCTGCCCCGGGTGGCGGTACAGCTGCCACAGGATGAAGACGGCCGCCACCGCGCCGATGCCGGTGAACAGCCAGCGCTGCCAGCCGCCAGCGTCGGCCAGCATGGAGAACGCGGCACCCGTGTTGTGCGCGCGCACGATGTTGAAGAACGACGTCACCGGCGTCGCGTCGCCCAGCTGGTAGTAGCCCAGGATCAGCGTCTTGGTGAACTGGTCGGCCAGAAAGATGAACAGCGCCCAGGCCAGCCAGATCACCATGCCCCGGCCCTTGCCGCCGCCTGCCGCGCGCGCCATCACGCGTGCAGCCGGGCTTCGCCCGCGCCGTCCAGGTTGCTGGTGCAGCGGCCGCACAGCGCAGGGTGCGCGGCGTCGTGGCCCACGTCGGCACGCCAGTGCCAGCAGCGCTCGCACTTGGGGTCTGGGCTGGGCTGCACCGCGATCTCGAGCTGCTGCGCGGCCACAAGTTCGACGGCGGAGACGATGAAGATGAACTTCAGGTCATCCCCCAGGCTGGCCAGCAGCGCGTGGTCCTCAGGGCCCGTGCCCAGGCGCACCACGGCCTGCAGGGACGAGCCCACGGCGCCGGATTCGCGTACCGCCTCGATCTCCTTGTTCACGGCGTCGCGGATGGCGCGCAGGCGCTGCCACTTGGCCAGCAGCGCCTCGTCGCCCTGCGGCAGGTCGGTGAAAGTCTCCAGGAAGATGGATTCCGAATGGCCGAAGACCTTCCAGGATTCCTCCGCGGTGAAGGACAGGAAGGGCGCCATCCAGCGCAGCATGGCGTGGGTGATCTGGTGCAGGGCGGTCTGCGCGCTGCGCCGCGCCAGCGACTTCGGCGCCGTCGTGTAGAGCCGGTCCTTGAGCACGTCCAGGTAGAAGCCGCCCAGGTCCTCTGAGCAAAACAGCTGCAGGCGCGCCACCACCGGGTGGAACTCATAGACCCTGTAGTGCGCCAGGATCTCCTGCTGCACGCGCGCCGCGTGCGCCAGCGCCCAGCGGTCGATCTCCAGCAGGTCGGCGGGGGCCACGGCGTCTGCTGCCGGGTCGAAGTCGCTCACGTTGGCCAGCAGGAAGCGCAGCGTGTTGCGGATGCGCCGGTAGGCGTCCACCACGCGGGCCAGGATCTTGTCATCGATGGCCAGGTCGCCGGAGTAGTCGGTGGAGGCGCACCACAGGCGGATGATCTCCGCGCCCAGCTTGCCGCTCACCTCCTGCGGCGAGACGGTGTTGCCCAGCGACTTGCTCATCTTCTTGCCCTGGCCGTCCACCGTGAAGCCGTGCGTGAGCAGGCCGCGGTAGGGCGCGCGCCCGAAGATGGCCGACGCCAGCAGCAGCGAGCTGTGGAACCAGCCGCGGTGCTGGTCGTGGCCTTCCAGGTACAGGTCGGCCTCGGGGCCAGAGTCGTGGTGCATGCCGGCGTGCGTGCCGCGCAGCACGTGCCAGAAGGTGGAGCCGGAGTCGAACCAGACCTCCAGGATGTCGGTGCTCTTGGTGTAGTGCTGCGCGTCCTCAGCGCCCAGGATCTCCTCGGCCGTGGCGCGGCTCCAGGCCTCGATGCCGCCCTGCTCGACGATGGCGGCCGCCTGGTCGATGATCTCCATGGTGCGCGGGTGCAGCTCGCCCGAGTCCTGGTGCAGGAAGAAGGGCAGCGGCACGCCCCAGCTGCGCTGGCGCGAGATGCACCAGTCGGGCCGGCCAGCAATCATGTCGCGCAGGCGGGCACGGCCGTTTTCCGGGTAGAAGCTGGTGTGCTCGATGGCCTCCAGGGCGATCTGGCGCAGGGTCTTGGCGGGCTTTTGCGCCGGGTCGGTGAACACGCCCTCGCCCTCGTCCATGCGGATGAACCACTGCGCGGCGGCGCGGTAGATGACCGGGGTCTTGTGGCGCCAGCAGTGCGGGTAGCTGTGGGTGATGGTTTTCGTGTTCAGCAGCCGGTCGGCCACGCGCAGCGCGTCGATGATGACCGGCACCGCCTTCCAGATGTGCTGGCCGCCGAACAGCCCCAGGTCGGGCGCATAGACGCCGTTGCCCTGGACGGGATTCAGGATGTCCTCGTAGCGCATGCCGTTGGCCACGCAGGAGTTGAAGTCGTCCACGCCATAGGCGGGCGAGGAATGCACGATGCCGGTGCCGTCCTCGGCCGTCGCGTATTCGGCGAGATAAATGGGCGAGAAGCGGTCGAATGCCGCATCCACATGTGCCAGCGGGTGCTTGAACCTGATGTGGTCGAGTTTTTCGCCCAGGGTGGTGGCGACCACGGTGCCGGCGAGGCCCCAGCGCTCCAGGCACTGGTCCACCAGGGCCGAGGCCACCATCAGCAGGCCGCGCCCGGTGTCCACCAAGCTGTACTCCAGCTCGGGGTTCACGTTCAGCGCCTGGTTGGCGGGAATAGTCCAGGAGGTGGTGGTCCAGATGACGGCAAATGCCGGCTTGCCCAGCGCAGCCAGGCCGAAGGCGGCGGCGAGCTGGTCTGGCTCGGCGGCCGGGAACATGACGTCCAGCGTCTGGCTCTGCTTGTCCTGGTACTCGATCTCGAACTCGGCCAGCGACGAGGCGCAGTCGAAGCACCAGTGCACGGGCTTCAAGCCGCGATAGACGAAGCCGCGCTGCATGACCTTTTTCAGCGCGCGCAGTTCACCGGCCTCGCTGGCATAGGCCATGGTCTGGTAGGGGTTGTCCCACTCGCCCAGCACGCCCAGGCGCTTGAAGTCGCGGCGCTGCTGGTCGATCTGCTCGGCGGCAAACGCCCGGCCGCTGGCCTGCATCTCGTCGCGCGGCAGCTTGCGGCCGTGCAGCTTCTCGATGGCGTTCTCGATCGGCAGGCCGTGGCAGTCCCAGCCCGGGGTGTAGAGCGCATCGAAGCCTTCAAGCTGGCGCTCCTTGACGATCATGTCCTTGAGGATCTTGTTCACCGCGTGGCCGATGTGCAGCTGGCCATTGGCATAGGGCGGGCCGTCGTGCAGGATGAACTTGGGCGCGCCGCGGCGGGCGTCGCGCAGGCGCTGGTAGATGCCCTTTTCGTCCCACTCGCGCACCCACTGCGGCTCGCGGCGGGCCAGGTCGCCGCGCATGGGGAAGGGCGTGTCGGGCATGTTGAGCGTGCTGCGGTAGCCGCTCGCGGGGGCGTTCTTGGCGTTCTTCTGATCGGACATCGGGGTCTCGGGCCTTCAGGGGTGTGCTCCGGCCCGCGCGGGTCGGGGCGGTGGGAGCAGGAAAGAGGGAAGGTGCAGCGGGCGCCGGCCCGCGCGAGGACGGGGCGCGCCCGTCAAATTCGGTCGCGCGTGGTCTGGCGGCGGGTTTCGGCGTGGGTGGCCGAGGGGGCGGCGGCAAAGAAGGCGCGCGCCTCGGCACAGTCGCGGGCGATGCCGGCGGTGAGGGCGTCGAGGCTCTCGTACTTGCGCTCGTCGTGCAGTTTGTGCAGCAGTTCCACCCGGATGATTTTACCGTAGGCCCCTTCCGGCCCCAGGTGGGCGGGCCAGGTGAGGCAGTGCGTCTCCAGCAGCACGCGCCCGCCGTTCACGTCGCCCGGATCGAGGGACGGACGCACGCCCAGGTTGGCCACGCCCGGCAGGGGCTCGTCGTCCAGCCCATGCACCAGCACGGCGAAGATGCCGCTGGCCGCGCTCTTCCAGTGCGAAAAGCGCAGGTTCAGCGTGCGAAAGCCGTCCTGGTGCGGGCCGCTGGCGGCCGACTGGCCCAGTGCCCGGCCAAGCTTGCGCCCATGCACCACGTGGCCGGAGATGGCGTAGGGCCGGCCCAGCAGGCGCGCCGCCTCGTCCATGTCGCCCGCGGCCAGGGCTTGCCGCACGGCGGTGCTGGAGACGCGCTCGCCGTGCAGCTCGTAGCTGTTCATGCGCGCCACCTCGAAGCCCTGCTGCCGCCCGGCCGCATCGAGCAGCGCGTAGTCGCCCGCGCGCTGGCTGCCGAAGCGAAAGTCGTCGCCCACCAGCACGTAGCGCGCACCCAGGCCGGCCACCAGCACCTGGTCGATGAACTCCTGCGCCGTCAGGCGCGCCAGGCGCTCGTTGAAGGGCAGCACCACGGTCTGATCCACACCGCAGGCGGCCAGCTGCGCCAGCTTGTCGCGCAGCGTGCCGATGCGCGCCGGCGCCAGCTCGGGACGCTGGTGGACGCGGGCGAAATAGTCGCGCGGGTGCGGCTCGAAGGTCAGCGCGCAGCCGGGCAGGCCGCGCTGCTGCGCCTCGCCCATCAGCAGTGCCACCATGGCCTGATGGCCGCGGTGCACGCCGTCGAAGTTGCCGATGGTCAGGGCGCACGCCGGGGCCACGCCAGGGTGGTGCAAGCCTCGAAAAATCTTCATTGGGTGCTTTTGTTTTGATAGCTGAATGCCCAATCCCGGCAAGGGCTTGCGCATGTTTTACCTGAGCGGAGTATATTGTCTGACAGGGGCGCGCATTTTGCCCGGCGCGCCCAGGCATCGGGAGGTTCTCGTGAAGGTCTTGAAGCTGTCGGCCCAGGGGCTGCCGCAATCGTGGATCACGCTGGAGGACGCGGTGACGCACTACGCCGCGGGCGACGTGCGCTGGGAGCTCGGCTCGCAGATCGCGGTGTTTCGCGGCGGGCACAACGCTGCCACCGGGCTGCAGTCGCAGATCGGCGTGAGCAGCATCATCGGCACACGCGGCGCGCCGGGCATCAACCCCTTCGAGCTCACGCCCAGCCTCACCAACAGCAAACTGTTCGCGCGCGACCGCAACCTGTGCGCCTACTGCGGCGGGCACTTCCCGGAGGCCGACCTCACGCGCGAGCACATCGCCCCCGTGGCCCGAGGCGGGCAGAACCACTGGATGAACGTGGTGACGGCCTGCCGCTCATGCAACCACAGAAAGGGCCCGCGCACGCCCGAGCAGGCACGCATGCCGCTCCTGTACACGCCCTACGTGCCCAGCCTGTGGGAGGACTTCATCCTGCGCAACCGGCGCATCCTGGCCGACCAGATGGAGTTTCTGATGGCGCACGTGCCCCGTTCGTCGCGGCTGCTGAGCTGAGGCGCGCGCCGGGGCGGGGAGAGATGCGGCCAGGCGCGTCAGGCAAACACGCCGGCCGTCTCCTGCATGCGCGCCGACACTTCGCCCAGGTGGTGCAGCGTGTCGCCCCAGGTCATCTCCAGCTGGGTCAGCGTCTTGAAGTAGTGGCTGCCGATGTATTCGTCGGTCACGCCGATGCCGCCGTGCAGCTGCACCGACTGCTGGCCGACGAAACGGATGGACTGGCCCAGCTGCACCTTGGCACGGGCCAGGGCCTGGCGCCGCTCGGCGGCGGGCTCGGCCAGCTTGAGGCTGGCGTAGTAGCTCATGGAGCGCGCCAGCTCCAGCTTCATTTTCATGTCGGCCATGCGGTGGCGCAGCGCCTGGAAGCTGGCGATGGGCACGCCGAACTGCCGGCGCTGGTTGAGGTAGTCGGCCGTGAGGCGCACGGTCTCGTCCATGGTGCCCACGGCGTAGGCGCAGGTGCTGGCGATGCCGATGTCGGCCGCCAGCTCCAGCGCGGCCAGGCCGTCGGCGGCGAGCAGCCGGGCGGGGGCATCGTCCAGCCGCAGCTCGGCCGCGCGGCTGCCGTTCTGGGTCAGGTAGCCCTCGGCGCGCACGCCGTCGGCCTGGCGCTCGACCAGGAACAGCGCGATGCGCCCGTCCAGCTGCGCCGGCACGATGAAGGCATCGGCCCGGTCACCTGCGGGGACTATGCTTTTGAGAGCTGTCACCCTATGACTGTCGCCGTCTTGTGCTGCTTTTGCCTCGCAAACGTCGAGCCGGTAGCGGGCCTTGCGCTCCTGGTGGGCCAGCACCACCAGCGCTTCGCCGCTGGCGATTGCCGGCAGCCAGCGGGCTTGCATGTCCTGCGGGGCGTGGTCGGCCAGCAGGCGCGCGGCGATGAAGGCCTGCGCCAGCGGCTCGAGCACGATGCCCCGGCCCAGCTCCTCCAGTGCCACCATGGCGTCCACCGCGCCCTGGGCCAGGCCGCCGTGTACCTCGGGCACCATCAGGGCCGTCAGGCCCAGCTCGGCCAGCTCGCTCCAGGCGGCGCGGTCAAAGCCCCCGGCGGCCACGATGGCGCGGCGGCGCTCGAAGCCGTAGCCCTTGTCCACCCAGCGGCGCACGGCATCGCGCAGTTGCTGCTGGTCTTCGGAGAAATCGAAATCCATGGGTTGTCTCCAGAAAGTTCAGCCGAGCACGGTCTGCGCGACGATGTTGCGCTGCACTTCGTTGCTGCCGCCGTAGATGGTGGTCTTGCGCATGTTGAAGTAGCTGGCGGCCAGCGGCGCGTTGGCCACCACACCGCCTGGGAAGTCGCCCTGCCAGCCCGCGTCCATGGCCTCCTCGATGAAGGGCAGCGAGAAGGGCCCGGCCGCCAGCATCATCAGCTCGGTGTAGCGCTGCTGGATCTCGCTGCCGCGAATCTTCAGAAGGCCCGCGATGTCCAGCGGGTTCTTGCCGCTCTTTTGCGCCGACAGCACGCGCAGCACCAGCATCTCCAGCGCCACCACGTCCACCTCCAGCCGCGCGATCTGGTCGCGAAAGCGCGGGTCGTCCCAGACGCCCTCGGTCTTTGCGATGCGCTTCAAGCGCTCCAGCTCGCGCTTGGCGCGGTTCACGTCGGCGATGTTGGTGCGCTCGTGCGCCAGCAGGTGCTTGGCGTAGGTCCAGCCCTTGTTCTCCTCGCCGATCAGCTGGTCGGCGGGCACCTCGACGTTGTCGAAGAAAACCTCGTTGACCTCGCACTCGCCATCGAGCAGCTTGATGGGCCGCACGGTGACGCCGGGCGACTTCATGTCCAGCAGCAGGAAAGAGATGCCGGTCTGCGGCTTGCCCTCGGTACTGGTGCGCACCAGGTTGAACATCCAGTCGCCGTACTGGCCCAGCGTGGTCCAGGTCTTCTGGCCGTTGACGATGTATTTGTCGCCCACGCGCTCGGCGCGGGTCTTGAGGCTGGCCAGGTCCGAGCCGGCGCCCGGCTCGCTGTAGCCCTGGCTCCACCAGACCTCGCCGCTGGCGATGCCGGGCAAAAAGCGCTTTTGCTGCTCGGGCGTGCCAAACGCCATGATCACCGGCGCCACCATCACCGGCCCGAAGGGGATGATGCGCGGCGCGCCGGCCAGGGCGCATTCCTCCTCGAACAGGTGCTTTTGCACCGCGTTCCAGCCCGGGCCGCCGAACTCCTGGGGCCATGCGTAGCCCAGCCAGCCCTTCTTGCCCAAAATCTTGGCCCAGCCCTGCATGTCCTCGCGCGTCAGGCGCAGGGCGTTGTGCACCTTGTGCGCGATGTCGGGGGGCAGGTGGCCGCGGACCCACTCGCGCACCTCGGCGCGGAAGGCCTGCTCTTCAGGGGTGAATGCGAGATCCATGCGTCATGTCTCCTTGTGAGGCGCCGGTTGTAGCACGACCGTTCGTGCCGCTCCTGTCCACGCGGCGACAGAGAAGGTTCAGGCGCCTGCCGCATCCAGGCCGAGCTGCTCGCACAGCCTGTGCACGGTGGCGCGCAGCGCCGCCACCTCCGCCTCCAGGGCCTGCACGCGGTCGGGCAGAGCGCCGCCTGCCGGTGCCGGGGCGGATGCGGGCGCCGCCTCGGGCAGCTGCGGCGCGCCGCACAGCAGGTGGGCCCAGCGGCTCTCGCGCGCGCCGGGGGCGCGCGGCAGCAGCGCCACCAGCGGGCCGCCGCGCTCGTCGCTGCGCTCGGCCAGCTCGTCCAAAAAGGCCTCGACCGAGGAGATGTCGGCAAAGCGGTGCCAGCGCTCGGCGTTGATGCGCAGCTCGCCCGCCGTCTGCGGGCCGCGCAGCATCAGCAGCGACAGCAGCACCGCCGACTGGTCGGGCACACCCACGCCGCGCGGGAAGTTGTGCTCCCAGCGCGCCACGCGCGCGCCGCCAATCTCCACCACCAGCGCGCGCCGGCGCAGGCCGTCGAGCGCCTCCTGCACCTCGCCCTCGCTCAGCTGCAGGACCGGTTCGCGGCTGGACTTCTGGTTGCAGCCGGCCACCAGGCTGTTGAGGGTGAGGGGGTAGCTGTCGGGCACGGTGCGCGACTTTTCCATCAGCGTGGCGAGCACGCGGGCCTGGACGCCATCCAGGGGTTGGCTGCGGCCGTCAAAGGGTGCGGGAAAGGGTGCGGACATGGCGGGATAATTTGCGGCAAATGAAAAACATCGTGATTCTGATCTCCGGCGGCGGCTCCAACATGGCGGCCATCGTGCGCGCGGCCGAGCAGCAGGACTGGGCCGGGCGCCACGGCATCCGCATCGCCGCGGTGCTGAGCAACCGGGCCGATGCCGGGGGCCTGCAGTTCGCGCGCGAGCGCGGCATCCCCACGCAGGTGCTCGACCACAAGGCCTACCCCTCGCGCGAGGCCTTCGACACGGCGCTGGCCGAGGCCGTTCAGGCGCACGATCCGGCGCTGGTGGTGCTGGCCGGCTTCATGCGCATCCTCACGCCGGCCTTCGTCGAGCGCTTTGCCGGGCGGCTGCTGAACATCCACCCCTCGCTGCTGCCGGCCTTCACGGGCCTGAACACGCACCAGCGCGCCATCGACGCGGGCTGCAAGGTAGCCGGCTGCACCGTGCACGAGGTGACGGCCGAGCTGGACGTGGGCCCCATCCTGGAGCAGGCGGTGGTGCCGGTGCTGCCCTGCGACACGGCGGCGACGCTGGCCGCCCGCGTACTCGAGCAGGAGCACGTGATCTACCCGCGCGCCATCCTGGCGCACCTGCGGGATGGGGCTGGAGGCGAAAAAGCGCTCTGCACGAGCGCTTCCTGAAACACCGGGCGGGGCCGGGCAGGGCTGCCCGGCCGACACTCACAAGGTGCGCAGCACCTTGGCGCCGCTGCCTTCCAGCAGCTCCTGGGCGCGCTGCGTCTGGTCGGAATCGGTGGGGTGCACCACCAGGGCCCAGCGGCCTGCGCGCAGCGCCGAGCGCACCTGGGTGATGACGCGCACGTGGTCCGGGCGCAGGGTGAAGAGCCCGCCCAGCAGCAGGCCAAAGGTGGTGGCAAAGCCCACGATGGCGATGAAGGCCAGCAGCGGGCTGCTGGTCAGCATCGGGTGCCCGGTGGACATCCAGTAGGCGTACAGCAACAAGCCCAGCGCGAAGCCGCCAAAGCCGGCGACCAGGTGGGCGCGAAAGGCCGTCTTGAAAATGCCGCGCTGCTCGGGCTCCATCTTGCGGCCGAACAGGTCAGCGCGGTGGGTCTTCAGGTCGGCCTGGCTCAGCAGGCGCACCTGCCCTGGCTCCATGCCGGGCAGACTCAGCACGCGACCGATCATGGCCTCGGCGCCGGCCTTGTCGTCGAACAGGGCCACCACCTTGGTGAGCGATTTTTCACCAAACATGCCTTGCAACAGATAGTCCATGGGGGGCTCCTTCCTTGTTGGTGGCGGGCGGTGTGCCCGCTTGTGGCTGTGGATGGGGCCTAACGTAGCGGGCGGCCTGCGAGGGCGGCGTAGGACGGTGCAGCGCGGCGCTGCCGGCAGATGTTCTGCATCGTGCAGTCACTCATTTTTCAATAGCTAAAAGCCGTTGTTGTTAAAGGGCTGGTGGCATATTTGACTTGAATCAAGAAGCCCACGGCACAGGCTCTGCCGCAGGTGGGACAATCGCCCCATGCATCCCAAAGCCCTTCTGGACGCCTGCGCCGAACTGGTCGCGCAGGTGCTGACCTTCGAGCATCCGGCCGACGCGGTGGTCTCGCGCTACTTTCGCGAGCACCGCCAGCTCGGCCCGCGCGAGCGCGCCACCCTGGCCGAGACGGCGTACGCCGTGCTGCGCAGGAAGCCGCTGCTGGAATACCTGGCGCGTTCGGGCTCGGGCCCGCGCGAGCGGCGCCTGGCCATCCTGGGTTTTGCCCAGGCGCTGGACGAGCAGGAGCGCGAGCGCACCGGCCGCCCCGACGCCCGCGGCTCGCGCGACTTCCTGAAAGGCGCCCTGACCGAGTCTGAGCGCCTGTGGCTGGACCAGTGCGACGCCGTGCGCGACGAGGACCTGCTGGCCCCGCACCGCCACAACCTGCCCGACTGGCTGGTCGCGCCGCTCAAGGCCCAACTGGGCGAGGCCGGCCTGCAGGCCCTGGCCGAGGCCATGGCGCGCAGCGCGCCGCTCGACCTGCGTGTCAACGCCCTGAAGGCAAAACGCGAGCAGGCCCGCGCCGATCTTGGAGAGGCTGCTATCAAATCCGAGGTGACGCCGCACTCGCCCTGGGGCCTGCGCGTGCACGGCAAGCCGGCGCTGGCGCGGCTGCCGGTGTTCACCAGCGGCGCCATCGAGGTGCAGGACGAGGGCTCGCAGCTGTTGGCCCTGCTGCTCGATGCCCGGCGCGGCGAGATGGTGGCCGATTTTTGCGCCGGCGCCGGCGGCAAGACTCTGGCCATCGGCGCCACCATGCGCAGCACCGGGCGGCTCTATGCCTTCGATGTCTCGGCGCACCGGCTCGAGCGCCTGAAGCCGCGGCTGGCGCGCAGCGGCCTGTCCAACGTGCATCCGGTGGCCATCGCTCACGAGCGCGACGAGCGCATCAAGCGCCTGGCCGGCAAGATGGACCGGGTGCTGGTCGATGCGCCGTGCTCCGGCCTGGGCACGCTGCGGCGCAACCCCGACCTGAAATGGCGCCAGAACCCCAAGAGCGTGGCCGAGCTGGTGCAAAAGCAGCACGCCATCCTGGCCAGCGCCGCGCGCCTGGTCAAGCCGGGCGGGCGCCTGGTCTATGCCACCTGCAGCGTGCTGCCCGAGGAGAACGAGGCCATCGCCGAGGCCTTCGCCGCGGCGCACCCCGACTTCGTGCCGCTGGAGGTGGGCGAGGAGCTGGCGCGGCTGAAGGTGGAGCAGGCCGCGCAGCTGGCCAGCGGCGGCGAGGGCGGGGCGCGCTACCTGCGGCTGTGGCCGCACGTGCACGGCACCGACGGGTTCTTCGCCGCCGCGTGGACGCGCAAGGAATGACTCAGGTCGGGGGTGCACTGGCTCCTGTGCGCCAGGGGCAAGGCGCCCTGCCGAAAAAAGCCCGGCTGCGCCTGCCGCTTCGCTCGCGCGGTTGAAGCGGCCATCCATTGGCAAAAAACGCCCTCGGACCGCGCCAGTGAACGAGATATTGCTATAAAAATCGCGGGCACGGCGCCGCGCCCCGGCCGGCGCCCCCACCGCG
Organism: Melaminivora sp.; assembly: GCF_032059615.1. NCBI lineage: Bacteria > Pseudomonadati > Pseudomonadota > Betaproteobacteria > Burkholderiales > Comamonadaceae > Melaminivora > Melaminivora sp. The sequence continues at coordinate 19,309 of NZ_DAMCAM010000002.1, forward strand.
GCAAAGCACTCTGATACTGGTCCTGGCGCGGCGGCAGACTTCCGTAAACTACGCGTTTGCGCCGGCGCAGTCCGGGCCTGTCCGTCTCGTAAAGGCACCGCCTTGTCCTCTTTGTACCTGGAGCATTTCCGGCTGGCCGAACCCCCGTTCGGCATCACGCCCAATGGCCGCTTTTTCTTCGAGGGCCAGGAGCGCGGGGCGATTCTCGATGCGCTGCAACACGCCGTGCTCGACGAGGACGGCATCATCGTCGTGGTGGGCGAGGTCGGCAGCGGCAAGACCATGCTCAGCCGCATGCTGGCCGAGCGCCTGCCGCGCGAGCAGGTGGATCTGGTCTATCTGGCCAACCCGTCCTTCGGTCCGCGCGAGATCCTGCTGTCGCTGATCGCCGACTGGGGTCTGAAGGCGCCGAGCGAGGGGCAGTCGCCCGTGCTCACCATCCAGGAGGCGCTGCTCGAGCGCCATGCCCAGGGCCGCCGCGCCGTGGCCCTGATCGACGAGGCGCAGGCCATGCAGCCCGAGTCGCTCGAAGAGATCAAGCTGCTGTCCAACCTGGAGACGGCGCAGCAGAAATTGCTGCAGATCGTGCTGTTCGGCCAGCCCGAGCTTGACGACCTGCTGGCCCAGCCGCGCCTGCGCCAGGTGCGCGACCGGGTGGTGCACCGCTTCGAGCTGCAACCGCTGGCCGGCCCGGACGCGGCCGCCTATATCGAGCACCGCCTGCGCCGCGCCGGCTGGCAGGGCGGGGCGCTGTTCGAGCCCCGGGCGCTGCGCCGGCTCATCGATGCTTCGGGCGGGCGCATCCGCGCCATCCACCAGCTGGCCGACAAGGCCCTGCTGGCGGCCTTCGCGCAGGGGGCGCGCCAGGTGAGCGCCGAGCACGTGCGCCTGGCGGGCGAGGACATCCGCGGCGGCGCCCGACGACCGGCCCGCCCGGCCGCGGCGCGCTGGCGCAGGCCGCTGGCCTGGCTGGCCCTGGCGCTGGCTGGCGCTGGCGCGGCCGGCGCCCTGGGTTATGGCCTGGGGCGGCGCGCCGAACCGGCGCCCGTGGCCCTGCCTGCCGAGCCGCCCGCCGCGACACCCCCGGCGCAGGCGCCGGGCCCCCTCCCGGAGCGCGTGTCCGCCTCAGTTGCGGTGCCTCCCCCGTCCGGCGCCCCGGGGGCCGCCCCCGGTGCCGTTTCGCAGCGCTACGCCGCGCTGGCCCCGGCCCTGCGCGAGGCCGTGCTGCGCACGCGCGCCGTGTTCGACGATCCGACCCAGGAGTTCTGGACGCTGCGCATCGGCATCGCCTCCAACGCCGAAGGCGCGCAGCGCCTGCTGGTGCTGGCACGCCAGTCGCAGGAGCCGGTCTGGGTGCACGAGCGCGCACACCCCAGCGGCAACGCCGACGCCCCGCCCGTGTGGGCGGTGTATGTCGGGCGCCACACCGACCGCGCCCAGGCCGGGCAGAGCCTGGAACAATGGCCTGCCCCCCTGAAAGCCTATAAACCCCTGGCGTACTCGCTGTCCGGCTTGCGCGCCCAGCCCTATCCAGAGCGGCTTCCTTCATGATGAGTGCCTCCCCGATGCCGCTGCCACAACCCCCGCTGGCGGGACTGCCCGGCCCGGCTCGCGCCCTGCGGCCGCTGGCCCTGCTGCTGGCCCTGGCGCTGGCCCTGGCGCTGGCCCTGGCGCTGGCCGCCTGCGCTCCCAACCCGCCCGCCCCCAGCAGCGGCCACCTGCGCCCTGCGCCGGTCGCGCCGGGCCAGCCGCCGGCGCTGGTGGACGCGCCCCTGCTGCCGCCCGCGCCGGCAGGGGCCAGCCGCGCGCGGCCCGAGCTGTTCTCGATCAGCGTGCACAACGTGGACGTGCGCAACCTGCTGTTTGCCATTGCCCGCGATGCGCGGCTGAACCTGGACGTGCACCCCGACCTGGTCGGCACGGTGAGCATCAACGCGGTGGACCAGACGCTGGTGGAGATCCTCGACCGCGCCGCCCTGCAGGTGAACATGCGCTACGAGATGGAGGGGCGCAACCTGTTCGTCATGCCCGACTCGCCCGTGCTGCGCCACTACCGGGTGGACTACATCAACGTCGCGCGCGAGGCCAAGAGCGAGATCGCCGCCAGCTCCAGCATCTCGCGCACGGGCGGCGGGGGCGGCAACGAGGGCAACCGCTCCAGCAGCACGCTCAGCAACAGCTCGCAGAACCGCTTCTGGGAAACCCTCACGCAGAACCTGCGCGACCTGCTGCGCGAGACCGACAAGCTCATTCCCGAGGACGGGCAGGGCGCCGCGGCCCCCGGTGTGGCAGCGCCCGCGCCGCAGCCGGTGATCGCCGCCCCGACGCTTCCGTCCGCGCCGGGTGCCCCGGGCGCGCCCGCTGGCGCTGCTGCCGCCGCCGCGCCGATCGCCACGGCGGCGCCGGCCGGCGCCCCTGCCGTCCGCTTTCGCGAGGCGGCCTCGGTCATCGCCAACCCCGAGACGGGCGTGGTCTCGGTGCGCGCCACCTATCGCCAGCACATGCGCGTGCGCGAGTTCATCGACCGCATCATGAAGAGCGCCACGCGCCAGGTGCTGATCGAGGCGACCATCGTCGAGGTCAACCTGTCCGATGACTACCAGCAGGGCATCAACTGGAGTCTGCTGCGCAACGGCCTGCCGCTGCTGCAGATAGGCCCGGCAGGTTCCACCCTGCCTTCCGGGGTGCCGGTCAGCGGCATCATCCCGAGCATGGCCAATTTCACGCCCACGCTCACGCGCGTGGGCAACAACAGCGCCATCCAGCTGTCGGTGGCGCTGCGTCTGCTGGAGTCGTTTGGCAACACCAAGGTGCTCTCCAGCCCCAAGATCAGTGCGCTCAACAACCAGGCGGCCATGCTCAAGGTCACCGACGACCTGGTGTATTTCACGCTCAACGCCAACTTCACTGCGGGCTCGGGTGGCAGCGCCGCCGTCTTCAACCTCACCTCCACGCCCAACAGCGTGTCGGTCGGCCTGGTCATGAGCGTGATGCCGCTGATCAACGACAGCGACGAGGTCACCCTCATCCTGCGGCCCTCGCTGTCGCGCGTCAAAAGCTATGTGGACGACCCGGCCGTGCCCATCTACCTGGCCATGGCGCGCCAGGACAACCTGAGGCTGGACGAGGTGGTCAGCCGCATTCCGCAGATCGAGACGCGCGAGATGGAGTCGGTCATCAAGGTGCGCTCGGGCGACACGGCGGTGCTGGGTGGCCTGATGCGCGACGATGTCGCCGGCACCACCGACCAGACGCCGGGCGTGGGCAGCGTGCCCGGCCTGGGCGAGCTGTTCAAGTACAAGCGCAAGAGCAGCAGCAAGAGCGAGCTGGTCATCTTCCTGCGGCCCACCGTGGTCACCAGCGCCAGCCTGGGTGGCGACTACCAGAAGTTCGAGCCCCACCTGAGCCAGGCCCTGCAGCCGCTGCCCGAGCGCATGCCGCCGGCGCCGGCGCAGCCCGCCCAGCCCGGAGACCGCCCATGAGCCTGCTGCTTCAGGCGCTGCAGCGCAACCCGGGCAACGCGGGCAAACCCCTGGAGCTGGAGCCGATGGAGCCGGCCGGGCAGCCGCCCGCCCCCCCGGCTCCAGCCGCTGGCGACGCAGGCAGCGGGCAGGGCGCCGGCGCCCAGGAGCGCCTGGCCGCCCCGGAGCCAGGCCCCGCCTGGACGCCCTCGTCCGCCGCGCCCCTGGAGCTGGAGCTGCCACCGCTGGAGCCGGCGCCGCTCCCTCCGTCGGCGCCTGCGGCTGCGCCCGTGCCTGCCAGCACGGCAGCCCCCGGCTCCGAGGTGACCGCCCCGCCGGCCGCGCCCGTTCCCTCCGCACCGCAGCCCATGTCTGCAGGGCAGCCCGCACCCCCGGTGGCGCAGCGCCATGCTCCCGAGCCGTCGCCGTCCCTGCAGCGGCCTCTGCCCACGCCGCAGGAGCCGCCTGCACCCGTCTCCTCCGCGGCGCCGCTGTCGGGCACCGCGGGCCAGCCCTCCGGCCGGCAGGCTTCCAGCCCCAGCACCAATGCCGCCCCGGCGGACGGCGCACCCCCCCGGGCGGGTACACCACCCGCGGCTTCCACGCAGGCCGCGCGCGACGCCGCCCAGGCCATGGTCGCCGCGCGCGCGCCGGCCCTGCCGCCCGGGGCACGCACCCGGCGCCTGGTCTGGTCATTGGTCGCAGGGCTCGTTCTGGGCGCTGCGGCCTGGCTGGGCTGGCAGTACTGGCAATCGCTGCATCCGGGCAGCTCCCTGCTGCCCGCGCAGCCCGCGCCCCTGGCCGAGCTGCCCCCTCCCGCAGACGAGGCCTTGCTCAATGATGCGGAGCCTGACGAGCCCGCGCCCCTGCTGGCGGAGACCCCCGCCGACCCGGCCGCGGCACCCGGGGGAGGGGAGCAGGCACCGGTCATGCCCGGGGCCGCGCCCCTTCCCTCCGTCGGCCCGACCGCCCCGGCGGCAACGGCCCCTGCCGCCGAGGCGCCCGCTGCCCGTCCACGCGAGCGCCGCGGTGAGAATGCCAAGCTCCAGGCGGAGCGGGCCGCGCACACTGCCGCCCTGGCCGCTGCCGCCGCTGCCGCTCCGGCTCCGGCGACAGGCACGAGCGCGTCCCCCCCTTCCCAGGTCACCGGCCCGGCGCACACCGGCCGCGTCGCGGCACCCGGGCAACCCGCCGCCCTCGTGCGCTCGCACGCCGCGCAGCGCCTGCAGGAAGGCTGGAGCGCCTTGCGCCAGGGCGATGCGCCCCGCGCCCAGGCGCTGTACCAGCAGGTCCTGGCCGAGCGGCCGGACGACCCCGACGCCACGCTGGGCCTGGCCGTCGCGCTGCACCGCCAACGCCAGTTCGAGCCCGCCTGGGCCGCCTACCAGCGCAGCCTGCAGCTGTGGCCCGACAACGAGACCGCGCGCAACGGCATGCTGGCCATCCTGTCGGAGTCCGAGCCCGCCACGGCCGAAAGCCGCCTGCAGGAATGGGTGCAGGAGCGCCCGCGCGATGCCGCCGCGCAGGCGGCGCTGGGCGCGCTGCTGGGGCGGCAGGGCCGCTGGTCCGAGGCCCTGGGCGCGCTCACGCTGGCGCAGTCGCTGGCGCCCGCCAGTGCCGCCCACGCCTACAACCTGGCCGTGGGGCTGGACCAGGTGCGCCGCTACGACGACGCCCTGCGCATGTACCGCCAGGCGCTGCAGCTGGGCGCGGCCGGCACGACTGCCCGGGCCGCGCAGCGGCGCATGGCCGAGCTGCAGGAGCTGTGGCAGCAGTGAGCGCCGCACCCCCTACCACCACCGAACGCGCGCCCCTGCGCCTGGGCGAGCGGCTGCAGCAGATGGGCCTGGTCTCGAACGACCAGATCCAGATCGCGCTGCTGGAGCAGAGAAAAACCGGCAAACCCCTGGGCGACGCGCTGATCGCGCTGGGCTTCGTCACCGAGCACGCCATGCGCGAGGCGCTCGGGCAGACGCTGGGCCAGCAGACCATCGAGCTGCAGTCGGTGCTGGCCGACCCCCGGGCCCTGGCGCGCGTGCCCAAGGCCATGGCGTTGCGCTTTCAGGTGTTTCCGGTCTCGTTCGACGCCGAGACGCAGCAACTGGTGCTGGCCAGCCCCAAGCCCAACGACATCATCGCCGGTGACCAGATCCGCGCCCACGTGGGCATCTCCGTCACCCTGTCCTGGCGACTGGCCAGCGTGGCCGACGTGCTGGCCGCCATCGACCAGTTCTACGGCTACGAGCTGTCGATCGACGGCATCATCCACGAGATCGAGACTGGCCAGATCGACATGGCTTCGCTCTCGCAGGGGCAGGGCGGCTACAGCCACCCGGTGGTGCGCCTGGTCGATGCGCTGCTGTCGGACGCGGTGCACAAGCTGGCCTCCGACATCCACTTCGAGCCCGAGGGGCAGTTCCTGCGCATCCGCTACCGCATCGACGGCGTGCTGCGCCAGGTGCGCGCGCTGCACGGCCGCTACTGGGCGGCCATGCTGGTGCGCCTGAAGCTGATCTCGGCCATGAACATCGCCGAGAGCCGCGCGCCGCAGGACGGGCGCGTGTCGCTGTCGATCGGCGGGCGCACGGTGGACTTCCGCGCCGCCGTGCAGCCCACCATCCACGGCGAGAACTTTGTGCTGCGCGTGCTCGACGCCAAGCGCGGCATCGTGGACTACCGCAACCTGGGCCTGACCGACGAGCAGTTCTATCTGCTGGACCTGATGCTGGCGCGCCCCGAGGGCATCATCCTGGTCACCGGCCCGACCGGCTCGGGCAAGACCACCACGCTGTACTCCATCCTGAGCCACCTCAACGACGAGAGCGTCAACATCATGACGCTGGAGGACCCGGTCGAGTACCCCATCACCCGCATCCGCCAGACCTCGATCTCCGACGGCAGCAAGATCGATTTCTCCGAGGGCGTGCGCTCGCTGATGCGCCAGGACCCGGACATCATCCTGGTGGGCGAGGTGCGCGACAAGGACACGGCCGAGATGGCGTTTCGCGCCGCCATGACCGGCCACCAGGTGTTCTCCACGCTGCACACCAATTCGGCGCTGCGCAGCTTCCAGCGCATCAAGGACCTGGGCGTGTCGCCCGAGGTGATGGCCGGCAACATCATCGGCCTCATCGCCCAGCGCCTGGTGCGCCGCGTATGCCCGCAGTGCCGCGAGGCGGTGCAGGTGAGCGAGGACGGCGTCGAGGCGCGCCTGATGGGCGCGCACGCCGTGGGCCGCACCATCTACCGTGCGCGCACGGGCGGCTGCGAGGGCTGCGGCTACCAGGGCTATCACGGGCGCCTGGCCATCATGGAGCTGCTGCGCATGGACGGCGACCTCGACGAGCTGCTCACCCGCGGCGCCACCATGGGCGAGCTGACCACGCACGCCCTGGCGCACGGGTTCGTGCCCATGGCCGAGGACGGCCTGCGCCGCGTGCTCGAAGGCGTGACCACCATCGAGGAGGTGGGCCGGGTGGTGGATCTCACCGCCCGCCTCTGATGCGCGAATAAAAAAGGCCACCGCACCACCATGCCGCGCTACCGCTACCGCGCCCTCAACGAGGCCGGCTCCGTCGTCAAGGGCGAGGCCACGGCCCTGCACGAGGCGGACCTGCAGGCGCAGCTGCGCGCCTCGGGCCTGACGCCCATCCGCTACTCGGTGGTGCGCAGCCTGGTCTGGCGCAGCGGCAAGCTGCCGCAGCGCGAGCTCATCAACCTGCTGTTCCACATGCAGGTGCTGCTGCGCGCGGGCGTGCCCATCATCGACGCACTGGCCGACCTGCGCGACGGCGCCGACAGCACCGACCTGCGCCAGGTGGCCGCCGCGCTGATCGACCGCATCCACAGCGGCAGCACGCTGGCCGACGCCATGGCCGCCGACCCCGGCATCTTCAGCGAAGTGATGGTGCACCTGGTGCGCTCGGGCGAGCTCACCGGCCAGCTGGCCGAGGTACTCGAAGAGCTGGTGCGTTCGCTCAAGTGGCAGTCGGAGCTTGCCGCGCAGACCAAGAAGCTGCTGATGTACCCATCGTTCGTGCTGGTCACCATCAGTGGCGTGGTGGTCTTCCTGATGGTCTATCTGGTGCCGCAGCTGGTGGCCTTCATCCGCAACATGGGCGAGACCATCCCGCTGCAGACCCGCCTGCTGATCTGGCTGTCCGAGGCCTTCGTGAACTTCTGGTGGCTGATCCTGCCCGCGCCCGTGGCGCTGGTCATGGGCTTGGCCGTGGCCGCGCGCGCGAGCGAGCAGGTGCGCTTTGCGCTGCACCAGGCGCTCCTGCGCCTGCCGCTGGTCGGGCCGGTCATCAAGAAGATCATCCTGGCGCGCATCACCGACAGCTTCGCCCTCATGTACCGCACCGGCATCCCGGTCATCGACGCACTGGGCTACTGCGAGCGCATCACCGGCAACCTGCCCATCCAGCAGGCGCTGGAGCGCGCGCGCGCACGCATCGCCAACGGCACACCCATCAGCGACGCCTTTGCCACCGAGGACCTGTTCCCGTCGCTGGTGGTGCGCATGCTGCGCGTGGGCGAGGCCACGGGCCGGCTGGACGAGGCCCTGGCCAACGTCAGCTATTTCTTCACGCGCGACATCGACGAGGCCATCGGCCGCGTGCAGGCGCTGATCGAGCCGGTGCTCACCGTCACCCTGGGGCTGGTGCTGGGCTGGATCATGCTGGCCGTGCTGGGCCCCATCTACGACACCATCTCCAAGATCCGCACATGAGCCGCAGGGTGCGCCGTTCCCCCCGCAGCAGCGTGCTGCTGCTGCAGCCGCTGCAGCCCCTGTGGCTGGACGCGGCCGCCCACGCCCTGCCCGCGCCGCCGCCGCGCCGGTCGCCGGTGCGCGTGGTGGTCGATCTGGTGGAAGAAACCCATGTGCGCATCGACGTGCCGGGCATCGTGGGCGAGGACCGGCGCAGCTTCATCCAGCTGCAGCTGCAGAACCTGCTGCCCGACGTGCCCCTGCGCGCGACCTGGCAGGGCCCGGCCGCCCAGCCGGTGCTGCCGCGGCCGTTCGTGCTGCATGCCGTGGGTGTGTCGTCGCCCCTGCTGGCCGAGCGGCTGCAGGAGCTGGCTGAGGCCGGCCAGCCCATCGAGGGCGTGTGGCCGCTGAGCTACCTGCTGGCGCAGTGGGCCGCGCGCCAGCCGGACGTGCCCCGCAGCGGCTCGGTGCTGGTGTGCCTGCCGCTGGAGCACGGCATGCGCATGGTGCTGCTGGCCGACCGCGTGCCCGTGTTCTCGCGCCTGTTGCTGGAGACCGAGCCCGGCTGGCAGGCGCGCGAGACCGCCCTCACCATCAAGTACTTGGCCGATAACCGCTTCATCGCCCAGGGCGAGCAGCCGGCCGTGCTGATGTTGGAGCCCTCGCCGGCGCTGCTGAAGTCGCTGCGCGAGCAGTCGATCACGCTGCTGCCACCGCCCGCCGCGCGCTACCCGGGCGGTGTGCTGGCCGAGGTGCTGGCGCTGGCCGGCCCGGGCTCGCCCGGGCAGCTGGCCGGGCCCGGGCTGCGCCGCCACCACCTGGCGCGGCGTGTGAGCCGCCAACTGCGCTGGGCCACCGCGGCGCTGCTGGTCGCCGGCCTGGGCGTGCTGGGCTGGCAGACGCTTGACATGCTCCAGAGCGCCCGGCACAGCCGCGAGTGGTACGCCCAGGCCGAACAGATGGAGCAGGACAGCCAGGCCATCCGGGCCGAGCTGGAGCGGCGCCACATCGACGTGCCGCTGTTGCGTCTGGCGCGCGCCGTGCAGGACGGGCCGCTGCAAGGCGGCGTGGACCCGGCGCGCCCGCTGTGGCAGCTGGGCCAGCTGCTGCGTGGGCGGCCCCAGGCGCAACTGCTGCGCTCCGAGCAGGCCTTGCGGGCGCAGCCCTGCGCCGACGCGCAGGCCAACGCGGTCAGCGTGCCGGACGAGGCGACAGCGGGTGAGACCCGGCAAAGCCCCGAGTGGCGCATCGAGATCCGCCCCGTCACCAGCCTGCTGCCGCGCCAGCGCCAGGCCCTGCTGCAGGAGCTGGCGCAGGACGTCGCGCGCTGGGACCACTGGCAGGTCGAGCTGGACCCGGTGCGCCAGGAAAGCACCGCCGCCGTGAGCGGCGGGCTGAGCAACAACGCCGAGCAGGGCCCGCCGACCTGGCGCTGGTGCCTGGCGCCCCGCGCGGCCGAGGGCGGCGCGGCGGCTCCGGGGGGAGGGCAGCCTTCATGACAAACCGGCTGGGCGAATGGAACATCCTCCTGCCGCTGGTGCGCCCGGCGCTGCGGCTCTTTGCCGGCGTGCTGCTGGCGCTGCTGCTGGCCGCCGCCGTGCTGTGGGGCACGCACCGCTTCGTGCAGCCCGACTGGCTGCGGGCCGCGCCGGCCGAGCAGGCCGCCCAAGCCGCGCAGGCCCAGCTGGAGCAGGCCCGCGCCGACCGGGCGGACGTACAGTCGTGGCTGCCGCGCTACCGCCAGCTCGAGGCTGCCGGCCTGATCGGCGGCGAGCCCCGCGCGGCCTGGGTGGAAGACCTGCTGCGCGCGGCGCAGTCCCTGGGGCTGCAGGAGCACACCAGCTTCACCCTGGCCGCGCCCGAGGTGCTGGCCCTGCCGGAAGCAGCCGACGCGCACGCCCAGGTCGAGCGCCACGTGCTCGACCTGCAAATGGTGCGGGTCCATGAATTGGAGGTGCTGCGCCTGCTGGACGCCCTGCGCGCCCAGCATGGCGCCGTGCAGCGCGTGGAAGGCTGCGTGTTCGAAGACCCCAAGCCCGAGGGCCTGTCGGCGCGCTGCCGTATCGGCTTTCTGCACATCCGCCGCGACGAGGGAGCGCCCGCCGATGGCCAAGCGCTGCAGTAACCCCCGCGCGGCCGCCTTTGCCGGCCTGGGCAGCGCGCTGTGGCTGGCGCTGGCGGCGCTGCTGCCCGCCCCGCACGCCAGCGCGGCCGGCGCCGCGCCACTGCCGTTGCAACCCCTGCCCACGCCGTCGCCCGAAGAGGCCGGCGCCTGGCCGCGCGTTTTCTACAGCCCCGCCCAGCGCGCCGAAATCGAGGAGGCGCGCCGCAGGCCAGACGAGGAAGGGCAGGGCGGAGCGGGCGGGGACGGATTGGCCCCCGCCCTGCCCGTGCCGGTCATCTCGCACTACCTGCTGGAAGGGCTGGCCGAGGGCCGCAAGGGCGCCACCGCCTGGATCAATGGCCAGATGCTGCAGGAGGGAGAAACCTATGGCCAGCGCCGGGTTCATATCGACAATGGCGTGGTGCGCCTGCGCCAGGCGGGGCATGCGGACATCGTGCTGCGACCGGGCCAGCAGGTGGACGCGGAGGGCGCGCTGGAAGGGGACGTCGTGCCACCGGATGCGGTGCGGGTGCGGGACAGGGGTCAAAACGCCCGTAAAGCGTTGCCTGGCAATGGGAGATAGCTATGAAAAATGAAGCAAGACGGGTGGGCGGCCCGAGCATGCGGCGCCGGGGGTGTGGGCCGCAGCGCGCGGTGCGGGGGTTCTCGCTGGTGGAGCTGGCCCTGGTCATGGCCGCTGCCGCTGCGGTGGCTGTCATGTTTCTGCCTGCCACCAACACGATGATCGACCAGAGCCGCCGCAAGGAAACCCGCGCCAAGCTGGAGGCGCTGGAGCAGGCGTTTGTGCGGTATGTGATGGTGAACCGGCGACTGCCTTGCCCGGCGGATGGAAGTTTGGGAACCGACAAGCCGGGCTCTGGAGTGGAGGCTAGGAATGACACCACTGAGGCCTGCACAGCCATGACTCGTGGAGTGGTGCCGTGGAGGACATTAGGTGTACCTGTCGATCAGGCAATCGATTCCTGGGGAAATTTGGTTACTTACAGAGTATGGGGAAAAACAAATACAGGCGTGGGAAACTCAATAACAACATCTTTGGTAAAGAACAATGAGTTGGACATGAGTTCATTAAATGCTGGGCCCAGCGCAATGGATTATCTGGTTAAGACAGATGGGAGCCAAACCAGGGGTTTTCGTGTGTGCGACAAAGCGTCATGTGTTGCTTCGGGGGGGGGTCAGCCGTTTTCCCCTGGAGAACTATCCAGGCGGGTGGATGGAAATGGAGCTGCCTTTTTTCTCATAAGCCATGGCGAGAACGAATTCGGTGCTTATAAAAGGGATGGAAGATATGTGGGTGAGTCGAAAATAGCGGTTATGGGTAATTTCAGAGAAATTATTAATTCCAATGGAAATGCTATTCGTGCTGCAGACGTAGATAGTACCTTCTATGTCGACGCGCCCTACGAAGAGAACAAAAATGATTATTTTGATGACATTGTCGTCCGCCCAACCGTGATTTCCATCGCCATCGCTGCTGGCCTCGGCCCGCGCCCGCAGCCTTAAATTTTGGCAGGTGAGCGATGTTGCCCCGTCCTCTACGTGCATATAGCGTTGCCTTCCAAGGAGGCGGCGCCTTGCTGACCGTCATGACAACACTCTTGGTTGTCGCAGGAGTGACGTTGGGCGTTCGGATGGCGCAGCAGACGGGGGGTCAGCAGGAACTGTATGCAGTCACGCAAAAGCGCATGGAGCGTATTCAAAAAGCGTTGCATTCTTTTGCCGCTACGCATGACCGCCTGCCGTGCCCAGCAGATGGCGCAACGAAAAAAGATGGGGTTAATTTTGCGCTGGAGCTGCGGCAGCCGGTTGGCACAGGCGCTTGTTCCATTACGAGCCAGCACGCCGCTCTGCCTTGGCGCACACTGGGAATCCCCTTCGAGGAATCCCTCGATGGTTGGGGTAGAAAAATTTCCTACCAGGTGTGCGGGGACATTTCCGGGCCTGGAGCTACCGTAAGTAATGCTGATCGCCATATCGATCCCTATGACCCCAGGAACAGCTGCTTCGGCTTCTCGGTGAAAAATTTCGGCACTGAAAAAAAGCAGGTTGCGTGGGTGCTCATCAGCCATGGGCCCAGCGGAGTGGGCGCCTGGCCGGCAGAGTGTCTTCCGGGAAACTGCCGACCCCAGCCTTCGCCGGCAAGCCCCGATGAGCAGGCAAATTTGAATGTACCGGGTACGACAAAATTCGTCAGAAGAGCGGAAGAGGTTCTGGACCTCGATCCGGCGCAGTCTCCCAGTCATTTTGATGACATGCTGCTTTTCGAGTCGGTTGACGAGTTGCAGAAAATAAGCGGTTTTCCAGTGGGGAGTGGCTTTTTGAATATCATTGACTTGACCAAAGGCAGGCTGCAAAGCGGCAACCCGAAAGGCGACGAAGTTGTGTTCAACGGCCGTGTTTCCGATAAAAACAAGATCATCTTCGACGGCGGGCTGCACTGGGGAAATGTTGCAGTTTCCGCCCATCCTGGCGCGCTCCTGGCGACCAACGGCGAGGGCAGCGCCCTCGGTGTCTGCGCAAGCGCGAGAAATTGTGGTTCCGATACGGCCTCCGTGCTGGATAAAAACAAGTTTTTGAAATTCTCCTTGCCCGCGGGGAAGATGGCAGCTGGTTTTGGTTTGCGGATTTTCAGTCTGGAACCAAGGGCGGAGATGGTGTTGACTTTCAAGCGTCCGCAGGATGCGCAGACGCTTGATTCAAAGGTTTCTCTCAATTTGCCAATTCCGAAATTCCCCGATTTTGCAGGGAAGGGGGAAATAAAGCCCACGTTTGCCCACCCGCCTCAGGAATTCAGCGAGGTCACCATCCAGCCCACAGGCAGCTCCCGCTTCTTCATCTCCGCCATCCGTTTCTGCCGCGAAAACGAATCCTGCACCTGACCGACTGCCATGGACTTCGACGACCCCCTCAACACCCAGGCGCACATGCGCCGCGTGCTGCGCCTGCGCAAGCAGCGCCGGCGCACGCAGCAGGTGGTGGGCGTGTTGCTGCTGCTGGCGGGTTACGTCTGCCTGGCGGTTTCGGCGGACACCAGCAGCCAGTGGCTGCTGCTGAGGGTGGCGGGGGGCTTTTTGCTCATCTTTGCCGGCTTTGGCGTCGCCATCGGCCCGACCATCTCCGCCCTGCTCGGGGACCATGACTGAACCAGCGTCCGCGCCCGCCTGCCCCGTGCTGTGGGTTGAGGACGACCCGGTGCTGTCCGACTGGGTGGCCGAGGCGCTGCAGGATGCGGGCTGGCAGGTGCTTGTGGCGCACGACCGGCCCGGGGCGCTGGCGCTGATCGAGCGCGAAGTGCCCAAGGCGCAGCCCTGCGTGGCGCTGCTCGACATGGGTCTGCCCCCGCACCCGGGCCGCCCCGACGAAGGCCTGCAGCTGCTGGCGCAGCTGGTGCGCCAGTGGCCGCTTCTGCATGCCGTCGTGCTCACCGGGCAGGGCGAGGCGGCGGTGGGCCAGCAGGCGGTGCAGGCGGGGGCCTTCGACTTTCTTACCAAGCCTGTAGCCTCGGGCGTGCTGCGCCAGGCGCTGCAGCGCGCGGCCTGGTTCGCGCTGCGCCAGCAGGAGCTGCTGGCGCAGGGGCATCTGCAGTTGACCGTAGCGGCCCAGCTGTCCGAGGGCCTGCGCGAGGCCAGCGATCAGGTGGCCGAGCAGATCATTCGCCACGTGCTGGGCTGCAATGGCTTCAACGTGGCGGCCGCCGCGCGCAGCCTGGGGCTGGAGCGCGAGCAGCTCTACTATCACATGAAGAAATTCGGCATTCAGCGCCAAGCGCCGCTGGCCGGCGGGCCGGGCGAGGGCTGACTGGTGGACCTGCTGCCCTGGCTGCTGGTGGCCCTGGGCCTGGTGTTGCTGCTGGCGGCCTGGGCCGTGTGGCACCGCGGCCGGCGTCTGCGCCGCAGCATGGCCGAGCTGCTGGCCCTGCCCGCAGGCATGCACCCGCTGCAGTGGCCCGCGCACGCCTGGCCGGCGCTGGAGCGCTCGGGCATTGCCGGCATCCACTGGCAGGGGCAGTGGTTTGGCGACGACGTCGGCGGCAGCCAGGGCCGTCCCCGGGCGGCGCACTGGCCGCGCCAGACGCTGGTGGCCGGCCCCGACTGCGAGATCACCCTGTACTGGGCCGACGTGGGCCACACCAACGAGGCGCGCGCCCTGGCGCTGGCGGTGGTGGACGTTTTTGCCCAGGCCTGGCTGGCCAGCATGCGCGAGCGCACGCAGGCAGTCGCCGTGGCGCTGGCGCAGCGCGCGCAGGTGCAGCTGTACTGGCAGCACGACATGCGCAATTTGGCGCAGTGGGTGGGGCTGCTGGCCGAAGAGTTTTCCGGCGCCACGCCCGAGCAGCTGCCCCGACTGGCCCAGCGCCTGCAGCGCCAGGCCCCGCTGCTGCAGGCCCGGGCGCAAAAACTGCTGGCCGCGACGCAGGCCCCGGCCGGGCGCGGTGCCCCGCCGGACGGCCTGCACGACGCCCACCGCGTGATCACCAATGCCGCCGAGCTGGCGGGCCTGGGCATCGTGATGCAGGGCGTGGCGCAAGAGGGCGACCTGCCGCCCTTTCCGCTGGCGCCAGCGCAGGTCGAAGCGCTGGAGCGGGCGCTGGACAACGTGTTCTCCAACGTCGCGCGCGATGGCAGCGTGCGCCGGGGGGCGGGGGCGTTGGACTGCGCATGTGAAGTCGTGGACGGCGGGCAGCTGCAGGTCCGGCTGCGCACGCCGCGCCTGTCCACGCCCTGGCCCGAGCGGCCTTTCGAGCCGCTGCAGTCGCCCAGCGGCTCGGGCATGGGGCTGTACCAGGCACGGCGCGGCCTGCGCGACGCGGGGGGCGACCTGCAGGCCAGCGCCAGCCCGCAGGGCGTGACTTTTACGCTACGCGTGCCGCTGTCGGACGGACGGTGTCAGGAAATTTGACTTTTGCGGCCCTGCGGGCAGGGGCAGAATGGTCTGCAGGGGTTGCCATGGGGGCAGCCCACAAGGTTGATCAACCAAGGAGGGTTTTTTATGAAAAAGATGTCCATCCACCGCCTGGGCCGCAAGACGCAGTCGGGTTTCACGCTGGTGGAAATCGCCATCGTTCTGGTCATCATCGGCCTGCTGCTGGGCGGTGTGCTCAAGGGGCAGGAGCTGATTGAGAACGGGCGGGTCAAGAGCGCGGCGGCTGAGTTCAATGGCGTTACCGCCGCATCCACGAGCTATCTTGATCGTTACCGCAAGTCCCCTGGTGATGACAACACGCCCACCTTGGCCCAGCGAGGCAGCGCTTGGACTGGCATGCCTCTTGGTGATGGCAATGGCCGTATCAATGCCACAAACGCTCAGGTGTTCACCGGGGCAGCCGAGAATGATCTGTTTTTTCGCCATCTGCGCGCAGCCGGCTTTCTCACCGGTGATGCGAGCGGTGTGGGAGCGGCTGCTTTGCCTACCAATCCCTGGGGCGGCCTGACCGGTGTGATGGGTGGCACGGCAGTGCAGGGGCGTCCGGCCATCAAGAATCTGGTTTGCATGTCCAGGGTTCCTGGAAAGGCCGCTGCCGCCCTGGACTCGCAGCTGGACGATGGAAAGCCTGACACTGGCACCCTCCGGGCCACCCAGGCGGTGGCTGGTGCCAATACGGCCCCGACAGCAGCCGTGGTAGCCAATGGCTACAACGAAGATAACGTCTACACGATCTGCCGCGATCTGAGCTGATCGAGAGACTTGCAAATAAAAAATGTCCGCTGTCAAGTCTCTAATGCGGATATGCAGCGGTGCGAAAGGTCTTACGGGGCAATGGGTTAGGCCAGATTCGACCTTTCGCGTGCGCTCGCCGCTTTTCGAGCTAGGTGCCGCATAGGCGCTTCGTGGTGGTGAGCGCAGGGGCATCGCAGCGGGCAAGGTCGCATTGCCATCATAGCCTCGGCTTGTCGCCGCCCAGCTCCCAAAGCGAAGCGCAGCCCGTGGGCTGCGCTTTCGTTGGTGGCGCGATGACAAGGGTATCCGCGTCGTCAGAGCTGTTTCGGTTTCGGTGGTGAGGCCCTGGTCATCGCTCCCTTCCGGAATCCCCGATCCCCCGCCATGAACGCTTCCAGCATGTGCGGAATCAGCGTCGCCGCATCCACAGCCTCGCCATACGCTTGTGCGTGAAGCGCAGCGTACTGGTCGAGGTCGGCTTTCAAGCTGACCGGGCATGCAAAGGTCAGCTTGGTGGATTCAAGTTTCGGCAACGGCCCGAGGCGGAGCTTTTTCGTCGTACTCATCGCGTAGTCCCCCTCTGGTAGAACAAGGGCTGGTAAGGACGGAGCTGCAAATCGCGGTTGGCGACGATCCGCACCGACAACCCCGGCCGCGCCGTCAGCGTCGGCTGGATGTTCATGTTGCGCCGGGTCAGCTCCTGGCCCACCTGGTTCACGCTGTCCTGCAAGCCATCGCGCCCAGCGATGATGATGCGGTTGCCATCCTGCCGGTTCTCCGGCGCGGCCAGCTCGGCGCCCACGCCCAGCAACGTGGTCAGCGCCGCGCCGGCAAGGATGCGGCCCCAGTGCCGGTCAATCTCGTCTTCCACGCCGGCATAGCCTGCCGGATCAGTGCCCACGAGGTTGTCCAGCGTTAGGGAAGACGTATCTGGCAGGATGATCCGGTTCCACACCATCTGCACCCGGCTCTGGCCGTAGCTGACCTGGCTGTTGTATCGGCCCAGGATGCGCGAGCCCTGTGGGATCAGCAGGAACTTGCCGGTGGCCGTGTCATAAACCGGCTCCGTCACCGTGGCGATCACATCGCCCGGCAGGTCGGACTTGATGCCCGTCACCAGCGCTGCCGCAATCACCGTCCCCGCCATGACCTGGTACGGCGAGGCCGGCATCTGGAGATTGCCGGAATTGCGGGTTTCCGTAGTACCGCCTTTCAGGAAGGCTTCTTTTTGCTCCTGCCGGTTCTGCACCGTGGTCGGATCGGCTGGCTGGGTCGCGGTCGAGGCTGGCCCGGCGGCCAGCGGGTCGAAGGCCGCCATGGCGCTGGGTGCACCGGGTGCCTCTTGCGCGGCAGCGCCAGCGGTTTGTCCCGGCTTGCCCGAGCGGAAGAACACCGACGAAGCCGCCGCTGCTTCCGCCTCCTTGCGCAAGGCATCTTCGGGATCATGGCCCGGCGGCGCATAGGTGGGCGTCATCGGCTGCTGCGAGGCCACGATCGCCGGGCCGAGATCGCCCGGCAGCGGCGGCCCCAACTCCGGTACCTTCGGCAGCTTGGAGTAGTCCGAAGGCAAGCCATCCAGCCCTTCGGACTTGGACACGCGATCGACGTTGTAAAGCTCTGTCTGGTCGTTGGCACCGCGTCGGTGCGGTTGCAGCGACCAGATCGTGGCGCCGAGCACGGCGACCGACAGGCCGCCAGTGAGGATGGCCAAGGTGCGCCGGTTCAGGCGCGTGACCGGGCGCGGTTGAGCGCGCAGCGCCACCGCCTCGGGCGCCACCTTGCCCGCCTGTGGCGTGGCGAGGTCGGGAGTGTCATCTTGGTTCATGGTCAGTTCCTCCGCGCAACGCCATCCGTGCGCTCGATCCGCACCACCTCGCCCCCACCACTTCCGTTTCCACCGCCCAGCCGCAGCTCGGCCGCACCGAACAAACGATCCACGATGTAGTACGGCGAACGAAAGCGGTAGTTCACCAGTTGCCCGTCGCCCTGCGCGCCAATGACGAACAGCGGCGGAAGCTCGCCCTGGGCGATGCCCGGTGGGAACTGGATGTAGACCTTCTCGCCATCGTCAAAGGCGCGCAGCGGCTTCCACGGCGGATTGCTGCCGCTGACCGCGTAGCGGAAGCGGATCTTCTCCAGCGATAAGCCGCTATCGACCGGCGCGGCGGCGCTCGCCGCCTGCGCCTGGCGCTGCAAGGCCAGCATCTTGTCCTTCGGGTACTCCCAGGACACCGACGCCATCCACGTCTTCTCGGTCGAAGTCAGCTCCAGCAGGTAGGTGCGGCGGCTGGTGGTGACGACAAGATTGGTTTTCAGGCCCGAGCGGATCGGCTTGACCATCACGCTCACCCGCAAGTTCGCACCGGAACCGCTGGACGTGTCGCCCACGATCCAGCGAACGGTATCGCCCGCAGCCACTGTCACCAGTTCTTCGCCGGGTTGCAAGGCAACCACCGTCACGCGGCCCACAGCCGCATAGACCTGGTACAGCGCACCATCGGTGAATGGCCAGACCTGGATTGCGTTGACATAGCCCTCGCGTGTGGGCGCGATACGCGCCTCGGCATTGGCACGCGATACCCGCACCTTTTCGTCGGCTGATTCCGGCGACGGTTTGGCTTCCTCGGCTTCGGGCAGAGACTTCAACTGTGATGGCAGTGCCAACGGTTCGGGCATCGTGACGATTTCAATCTGCTTCGGTGCCTCGGGCAAACGCTGGGCCTGCACTGGCTCGTCGAGCGAAATGGACGGCGGCGGCTTGCCCTGCGTGGCACAGCCCGTGAGGGCCAACAGGATCGCCGACAAGGCAGATTTACAGAAAAGTGCATTCATGGTTTTGCTCCTTCGTTCGCTTCCAGTTCACGGCTCCACGACAGGCCGTTGACGTAGATGCCCAGAGGGTTCTTGCGCACACGCTGCTCGGTGCGTGGGGTTTGCAGCACGGTGGAAACCACCGCGTTCCAGCGTTCGGTACGATCCAGTGCGCCGTTGACGAAGCGCGTTTCCGTCCAGCGCACGTTGAAAGACTGGTCACTGGCGCGAGTGACACTGCTGATCTGTACCGTCACGGATTCCTTGCCAATGCGCGAGAACGGGTCATGGGTTCGGGCGTACTCGTTGAGCACCACGGCCCCCTTGTCGGTGGTGTAGTCGTAGGCATCCAGCCAGTTCTGCCGCACCACGATGGGGTCGATGGACAGTGCGCGCACCAGAGAGATGAAGCGGCCCAAGTGGTAAGCCACCTGCGCATCGCTGGGCTGGTACGGGGTGGCGGCTTCGCCGACAGCACGCACTTGGCCCGCGTTGTCCACCTCGATGACATAGGGCGTGACGATGGACTGCGCCGAGCGCCAGACCAGGCCGCCCGCCATCAGCACGGCCAGCGTGAGGCAGCCAAAAGCCATGAAGCGCCAGTTCCTGGCCTGCACGCGGGCCGAGCCGATACGCTCGTCCCAGACTTGGGCCGCGGATTGGTACGGGGTGGCAGGCTGCGGCGTATCGGCGTAGCGCACCTGCGGTCGTTTGAATCGCATGGGAGCTCTCCTTATGAATCAGAATCACGAAGGCTCGGGCCTTGGCTGGAGCTGCCGCCATCGCCACCGCGTAGCGTGTGGGCGGCCGTGGTTGCTGCATGGCTGAGTTGCTGCCTGCGATGCAGACGCTTGGCCCAAGCGGGTTGTTCGGCGGGTGGTGATGAAGCGGTGGCATTGCCGGCTCCAGCCGCTCCCACTCCAGAGCTGGGGTCACCGCCTTCCCGGAACGCGGCTGCGGCATGCTTTGTCATCGAGCGCGCGCCATCGGCCACTTTCTGCCCAGCCGCCTGCGCGCCAGTCTTGGCGACATTGCCCACGCCAGCGGCAGCACCCTTGAGGCCACCGCCTGCCGAAGCGGAGCCCGCCTGGTACGCCGACCTGGCACTGCTGGCGGTCGATGCCATCGAGCGGGCACCGTCTCCGGCCATCTTGGCGGCTGCGGGCGCCATGTGTGCTCCAGCCGCCACGGCGCTGCCGACGCCTGTGGCCGCAGCGCCAACCGCGACAGCGGTTCCGGCCGCGCCGATGGCTGCACCCGCCATCGCGCCCGCGCCGAGCTGCGGTCCGCCGGATACCAGCCCCGCCGCAATGCCCGGCCCGAAGATGCCCAAAGCCAGCATGGACAGCGAGGCCAGCATGATGACCAGTGCCCGGTCAATCGACGGCTCCGAGCCAGCCGGTATGTTGAACTCGGAGAACAAGCCCGAGCCGATGCCCACGATGACGGCCAGCACCAGCACCTTGATGCCCGAGGACACCACGTTGCCCAACACCTTCTCGGCCAAGAACGCCGTCTTGTTCCAGAGGGCGAACGGCACCAGCACGAAGCCCGCCAGCGTGGTCAGCTTGAACTCGATCAGCGTGACGAAGAGCTGCACCGCCAGCACGAAGAAGCTGACGATGACCACCAGCCATGCGAAAAACAGCACGACGATGGGCATGATGTTGATGAACACCTCCGGGAAGCCCGCCATCTGCTTGATCTGATCCAGGATGGGCGCCCCCGCGTCGATGCCCACCTTGGCAAGCCGCCCCGGCTGCAAGAAGTTCGCCATGCTCAGGCTGGAGCCGCTGGCGGTCAGGCCCAGACCCGCGAACGAGCGGAACACCACGCTGGCCAGTGTGTTGAAGTTGCCGATGATGTAGGCGAAGGCGCCCACGTACAGCACCTTGCGGATCAGCTTGGCGATCACGTCCTCGCCCTGGCCTGTGGCGTGGCCCATCGCCCAGAAGAGCCCGGCGAGCGTCATGTCGATGACGATCAGCGTAGCCGTGAGGAATGCGACCTCGCCGTGCAGCAGCCCGAACCCTGAGTCGATGTAGCGCGAGAAAACATCGAGGAAACGGTCGATGACCGAAACGTCGTTCATGGCCGCCCCGTCAATTGCCATAGAAATGGACGGTCTGCGGCGTGTACGGCGTGCCGGTACCCAGGAAACGCCGCGTCACCTCACGCCCGCGCTCCACCGCTGCCGCCTGCCGTGCCAGTTCCAGCGAGGCCGCCCGGTCTTGGGTGATCTGCAGCCGCTGCGTCTGGATCGACTGCTTGGCCTGCAGGGCCAGCAGCTGATTCATGGCCTGCATCGCCTGCAGAGCCCCAACCGCCGACTGGCTCTTGCCCACGAGGTCGGCCAGCACCCCTTCGTCGTCGCTCAGGTTCTGCGATGCCTGGGCCTGCATCTGCATGGTGGTCTGTAGGCCGTTGAGCGCGTTCTTCCAGCGTTCCTGCGTATCGCGGTACATCTGGTCGCCGCTCACCGTGGCGGCGTATTGCTCGGGGTATAGACGCTGAAACTCCCGATCCAGATTCGTCACGTCATAGGCCAGGCCCTTGGCCTGAGCGATCAGCCGCTGGGTCAGCGCCAGGTTGGCCCGCAGCCGGCTCACCACGTTGAACGGCAGGCTGGCCAAGTTGCGCGCCTGGTTCGTCAGCATCCGCGCCTCGTTCTGAAGTTGCTGGATCTGGTTGTTGATCTGCTCCAGCGTGCGGATCGCGGTCAGCGTGTTCTGCACCAGGTTCGTGGGGTCGATTACGACCCATTGCGCATGGGCAGTGGCGGTGCAAAGCATGGCCGCGACGGCGGCGGCGAGAAGACGCTTTTTCATGATGGGTTCTCCTGGAGGTGGGTGGACTGGAACGAGGACAGCAGGTCTGCAGCCCAATGCAGGCCTCGATGGCGCAGCCACGCGGCTGCGAACGGAGGGGACGCGGACGAAGCCGCAATGAGCACCACATCCATGTCACGCTGGTCTTGCGGCGTGGAAGCGCCCGCGAAGGCCAGTGTGGCCGGCCCCAGGTCGAGGTCGAACAGACGGTTGCCGAGACGGGACTGGTAGTAGTAGTCGCGCTTAGGCTGCGCGGTAGCGACGATCTCGATCTGCCGGTTGTTGAGGCCGAAGCTCTGGTAGATCGTCTTGATCTGCGGCTCGGTCGCCTGCGGATTCGGCAGAAAGATGCGGCTGGCGCAGCTTTCGATGATCGCGGGCGCGATGCTCGAATCCTTGATGTCCGCGAGCGACTGCGTGGCGAAGATGACGCTGACGTTCTTCTTGCGCAGCGTCTTGAGCCACTGGCGGATGCGAGCCGCAAACACCGGGTCGTCGAGGAACAGCCAGGCTTCATCGAGGATCAGCAGCGTGGGCGCACCGTCAAAGCGGTCATCAAAGCGCGCAAAGAGGTAATGCAGCACGGCCATGACGGCGGCCTTGCTGTGCATCAGCTCTTCCATCTCGAAGCACTGCACGGAGTCGAAACCCAGGCGATCCGAATCTGCATCCAGCAGCTTGCCGTGCGCGCCGCCCAGCACATAGGGTGCGAGCGCTTGGCGCAGTGCGTTCGATTGCAGCAGCACTGACAGGCCGGTCATGGTGCGCTGCTCCACCGGCGCACCGGCGAGGCTTCCCAGCGCCGACCAGATGGCCGCCTTCTCGTCGGGGCCGACTGCTACGCCTTCGTGCAGCAACCGGCCTTCGATCCATTCGGCGGCCCAGGTGCGGTAGCCCTCGCGGTCGATGCGGGCCAAGGGCTGGAACGCGATCTCGCCATCCATGCCCAGGTCGTAATGCTCGCCGCCCAGGCCCAGGATGGTGGCGCGCATTGAGCGCCCCATGTCGAAAGCGAAGATGCGCGAGCCGGGGTAACGGCGGAACTGCATCGCCAGCGTGGCGAGTAGAACGGACTTGCCCATGCCAGTCGGCCCGGCCACCAGTGTGTGCCCCACGTCGCCGATGTGCGTGACCAGCCGGAACGGCGTCGCCCCTTCGGTGCGCGTGACGATCAGCGGCGGCCCATCGAGGTGCGTGTTCTTCTCCGGTCCAGCCCAGACGGCGGACACCGGCATCATGTGTGCCAGGTTCAGCGTCGAGACGATGGGCTGGCGCACGTTCGCGTAGGCGTGGCCAGGAATCGAGGACAGCCACGCATCGACCGCGTTCAAGGTTTCGGGGATGGTGACGAAGCCTCGGCCCTGAATGACACGCTCCACCCTACGCAGCTTCTCATCGGCCACGGCGGGATCGGCATCGAGCACCGTCACCGTGGCGGTGACGTAGCCAAAGGCCACTTGATCGGCGCCCAGCTCCTGCAAGGCGGCATCGGCGTCCGCCGCCTTGTTGCTGGCGTCGGTATCGACCAGCAGCGATTCCTGCTGGAAGATGGTTTCACGCAGCAGAGCCACCACGTTCTTGCGCTTGGCAAACCATTGGCGGCGCAGGCGGGTGAGTTCTTTTTCCGCGTCGGCTTTATCCATGCAGAGGAATCGCGTTGACCAGCGGTAGGCAAAGCCGAGGCGGTTGAGGTCGTCCAGAATCCCCGGCCAGGTCGAGGTCGGAAAGCCGCGCACCGTCGCCACGCGCAGGTGCTGGTCGCCCAGCATCGGAGCCAGCCCACCAATGAGCGCGGAATCGGCCAGTAGCGCATCAAGGTGGAATGGCACTTCCGGAACGGCCACGCGGTAGCACCGTGTGGAAATGGTCGAATGCAGATAGGTCAGCATCTGCGCGTCGTCCAGCCACGCGATCTCCGGCATCACGCCATCGAGCAGGTCGAAGATGCGATCCGTTTCCGCGATGAAGGCTTGCAGCCGTTCGCGCCAGTCCACGCCTTCGGCGGGCCGGTTCTCGTACAGCAGCCCGGCCGCGCGGGCACGGGATTCCTCGGGCGGCAGGTACACCAGTGTCAGGTGGTAGCCGCTCTCGAAGTGGTTGCCCGATTCCTCGAAGGCAGCGCGGCGTTCCTCGTCCACCAGCCACGACAGCGGCTCCGGGAAATCCGAGTGTGGGTAATCCGCCGCCGACTGGCGCTCGGCCTCGATGAATAAGGCCCAGCCAGAACCCAGCCGGCGCAGCGCGTTGTTCAAACGCGCCGAGGTGGCGATCAGCTCACCCTGCGTGGCGCTGTCGAGATCCGGCCCACGGAACCGCGCCGTGCGCTGGAAGGAGCCGTCCTTGTTCAGCACCACGCCCGGTGCGACCAGCCCGGCCCAAGGCAGCCAGTCGGCCAGCAGCGCGGGCCGTTGACGGTATTCGGCAAGGTTCAGCATGGCATTCCCCTCACACGTCCAGCATCGGCCGGTGCTTGATGTGCCGCGCGAACACCTGCATGAACTGTGGATCGACGCGGGCACCCCAGACGGCCAGCGAGTGGCCGGCGATCCACAGCACCACGCCTGGAATCCACAGTTGCAGGCCCAGCCCCACGGCGGCGGCCAGCGTACCGTTGGCAATGGCCACGGTACGTGGCGCACCGCCTAGCAGGATCGGCTCGGTGAGCGAGCGATGCAGCGGCACCTCGAAGCCGACTGCGAAGGTGTCCGGGGCGCTCATACGATGGCTCCGCCCGAGAAGCTGAAGAACGACAGGAAGAACGAGGACGCGGCGAACGCGATGGACAGGCCGAAAACGATCTGAATCAGCTTGCGAAAGCCTCCCGAGGTATCGCCGAAGGCGAGTGCGAGGCCCGTGGCGATGATGATGATGACGGCGACGATGCGCGCCACCGGCCCCTGGATGGATTCGAGGATGGATTGCAGCGGCCCTTCCCAGGGCATGGAGGAACCGGCGGCCTGCGCTGTGCCGGCAAGGAACAGCAGTAGCGCCGCCAGCAGCAGCCCTTGCCCCGCAGAGCGGGACAGGCTGTGCAGCCGCGCAAGGCGCAAAGCCGGATCTACAGAAAAACGGAAAGCAGCAACGTGCGTCATGGAAATTCTCCAGGTGGGTCAAGGGACAGGGAAGGTGCAGCGGCAGGCGCTGCGGAGGAAACAGGCGGCAGTTCGGGAAACGGCGTCTCCATCGCATCCGCCAGTTGGTAACCCACACCGTCGAAGCCGACGATGCGGGCGATGCTCTCGATGCGGCGCTTGCGCCCGCGTCCGGCGATGTAGATCACCACGTTGACCGCCTCGGCGATCAGCGCACGGGGCGGATTTACCGCCACTTCGAGGATCAGTTGCTCCAGGCGCAGCAGCGCGCCCAGGGCAGAGCCGGCATGGATCGTGGCGATGCCGCCCGGATGGCCGGTGCCCCACACCTTGATGAGATCCAGCGCCTCGGCGCCGCGCACCTCGCCGACCACCACGCGGTCAGGCCGCAGTCGCATGGACGAGCGCACCAGCTCCTGCATGGACACCACGCCTTGGCGCGTGCGCAGCGGCACGTGGTCACGGGCCGCGCATTGCAGCTCCACCGTGTCTTCGAGCACCAGCACGCGGTCGCCCGTGGCGGCGATCTCCGCCAGCAACGCATTGGCCAGCGTCGTCTTGCCGCTGCTCGTGGCCCCCGCGATCAGGAGGTTCTGCCGCTCGTGCACCGCGCGGATGAGAAAGTCCGCCTGGTCGCTGGTCATCATTCCGTCGATGACGTACCGCTCCAGCGGAATCACGCCGATGGCGCGCTTGCGCAGCGCGAAGGCCGGCCCCGGCGCGGCGGGCGGCAGGATGCCCTCGAAGCGCTCGCCAGTCTCCGGCAGCTCGGCCGACAGGAGCGGCTGGCCGCGATGGACTTCCGCGCCGACGTGAGCGGCCACCAGCCGGATGATGCGTTCGCCGTCCGTTTCGGACAGCTCCGTACCCATCGGCGCGCGCCCCGATGAAAGCCGGTCGATCCACAAGGTGCGATCCGGGTTGAGCATGATCTCGACCACGTCAGGGTCTTCAAGCGCGGCGGCGATCAGCGGCCCCATCGCAGTACGCAGCATCTGGATGCGGCGATCCAGTGACTTAGCGGCCGATGAACGTGGTTCTGGCATGGGTTGGGGAACCGCGCTCATGAGGCACGCTCCTGCGCTTCGGCCGTAGCGGCCGTGGCCGCCACGGCCTCCATTCGCACTGGATCGGGATGCAGTTCCTCCACCACGTCGCGCACCAGGCTGCGCCCGCGCAACAGGTGGCGGCCCAACTGCTCCACAAACTGCTCGAAGCGCACCTTGCCCTGCGCGCGGGCTGCGTCCTGATGGGCCTCGGGCACGGGAGTGCTCACGGTCAGAAAATAGCGGATGAACAGCGCCAGCGTCTCGATCTGGATGTTCTGGTCACGCTCCATGCGTTCGGCCTGGCGCGACAGGCGATCGAGCCGCTTGGCAATCGCCGCCTCGCGCTGGTCGGCCGCATCCGGCGACAGCCAGGATGCCAAAGCGGCAGCGACGATGGAGGACTTGGATACGCCTTTCTTGGCGGCCAGCTCATCCAGCCGTTTGCTGTGCTCGGGCTGGATGAATACATTGAGGCGGTGCTGGGTCATAGGTCAATTCCGTCATCTGGGTTGAGGGATGCCAGCCGGGCCGTGCGCTGCAGCGCCGGGTCAAGCTGGCGCGGGAGGGGAAGCGGCGTGTCGTCGTCATCGAGCAGCGCAAGGTCGTTGGCTGCGAATGCCTGTTCGGGTTGGTACTCGGAGACTTCGGACAGCTCGGGCTGGCGGCGCGGGCCGCCATCGTCGGCACTGCCCAGGCCATTGACGGCTTCGAAGGTCGATGCCGCTGATACAGCAGGAATCGCCAGCCCGCTCCAGTCATCAGCACGGGCTGGTGGCACGTCGGCATAGCGCCCCGCAGCAAGCACGGGCGGCGGCAGCACGCGGTACTTGAAATTGCTGTCTGCGTAGTAGCGCAGCTTCTTGGCTTTGATCGGTGCGAGGCTGGAGACCATCACCACCGCCTCGTCGGGCGGGAGCTGCATCACCTCTCCGGGCGTGAGCAGCGGGCGGGCCGTTTCCTGGCGCGACACCATCAGATGGCCCAGCCACGGCGCGAGCCGGTGGCCCGCGTAGTTGCGCTGAGACTTCAGCTCGGTGGCCGTGCCCAGGGTTTCGGAGATGCGCTTGGCCGTGCGTTCGTCGTTGGTGGCGAACGTCACTCGGACGTGGCAGTTGTCGAGAATAGAATGGTTCTGTCCATACGCCTTGTCGATCTGGTTCAGACTCTGCGCGATCAGGAAACTGCGGATGCCATAGCCCGCCATGAAGGCCAACGCCGTCTCGAAGAAGTCCAGGCGCCCGAGCGCCGGGAACTCATCGAGCATCAGCAGCAGCTTGTGGCGGCGCGCGATGCCATCGGAGCCATCGAGCGATTCGGTAAGCCTCCGCCCAATTTGGTTGAGGATCAACCGGATCAGCGGCTTGGTGCGGCTGATGTCCGAAGGCGGCACCACGAGGTACAGCGAGACGGGATGCTCGGCAGCAATCAGATCGGCGATGCGCCAGTCGCAACGCGAAGTGACTTCGGCCACCGTGGGATCGCGGTACAGGCCGAGGAACGACATGGCCGTGGACAGCACGCCCGAGCGTTCGTTGTCTGACTTGTTTAGGACCTCGCGCGCTGCTGATGCCACCACCGGATGAGGTCCGTCACCCAGGTGCGGCGTGGTCATCATTCGGTGCAGCGTCAGCTCGAAGGGGCACGCCGGATCACTGAGAAAATTGGCAACGCCCCGCAGCGTCTTGTCCTTGCCTGCATAGAGCACATGCAGGATGGCTCCCACCAGCAGCGCGTGCGAAGTCTTCTCCCAGTGGTTGCGCTTCTCCAGCGCACCTTCGGGATCGACCAGAATGTCCGCGATGTTCTGCACGTCGCGCACCTCATGCGCGCCGCGCCGCACTTCCAGCAACGGGTTGTAGGCCGCCGACTTGGCATCAGTGGGGTTGAACAGCAGGCAGTGACTGAAACGACTACGCCAGCCTGCGGTGATCTGCCAGTTCTCACCTTTGATGTCATGAACGACGGTGGATGCGGGCCATGACAGCAACGTAGGCACCACCAGGCCGACACCCTTGCCCGAGCGCGTGGGCGCGAAGGTCAGGACATGTTCCGGCCCTTCGTGGCGCAGGTACTCATCGCCATGCCGACCGAGGAACACACCAGCGGGCTGGGTCAGGCCGGCCTTGCGAATGTCGCTGGCGTCGGCCCAGCGGGCCGAACCGTAGGTCGTAACCAGGCGCGATTGGCGCGAACGCCAGATAGACATGCCGATGGCAACCACCACGGCCACCAGGCCGCTGCCGCCGGCGATGACGCCGCCCGTGTCGAAGATGCGTGGCGCGTAGGCATCGAAGAAGAACCACCACTCGAACAGCCGCCACGGGTGGTAGATCGGCGTGCCCAGCAGATCAAACCAAGGCGAGCCCAAGCGTAGCTGGTAGCCCAGGGCCGCTGCTGTCCATTGTGTGGCGCTCCACACTCCGGCGATCACGATGCCGAACACCACGGCGATCTGACCGAACAGCACGTTCGTCCCTTGCATTCCCAGCCTCCGATCACGGCACACAGACGTGCCGCAGGCATCAGGATCAGTGCCGTGGGGAGTAACGGTCAAAGACCGTTATCAGAACGAAGATGATGCAAAAAAGCATCGATTCAGGCAAGGACGAAGACAGTAAAAACGCCGCAAGCAAAGGCGCGTTGCGGCGTGGCAAGCAAAAAACGAGCGATGGATGGCCTATCCGGC
Organism: Melaminivora sp.; assembly: GCF_032059615.1. Taxonomy (NCBI): domain Bacteria; kingdom Pseudomonadati; phylum Pseudomonadota; class Betaproteobacteria; order Burkholderiales; family Comamonadaceae; genus Melaminivora; species Melaminivora sp. Next base: position 47,730 of record NZ_DAMCAM010000002.1, read on the forward strand.
CACAGTTAGAATTTCGGCGGCTCCTTGGGCGGTGTATAAGGCACCTTGCCATCGCCGAAGAAGCGGCGATTCGTCGCTTCAGCCACGCGATTGCACAGTTCGTCGCCCAACTTGGCACGGTCCAGCTTGCACTGCTGGCGCAATTCTTTCAGCCGCTCGGGATCTGCTGCCAAGGATTCCACCGTCTCGCCTGGAGCAGAAGACTGGCCGCAAGAAGCTAATAGCGTGGCTAACGACAATGAGGCGAATATGTTGAAGGGGCTCATGACATGATTCCTCGAAAGTGTGGCACTTGAGAGGTTGGTTTGGACGCTAGGCGTCATCCGATCCCTGGGATGCCAGCCGCTCAATAAAACGAGCCAGTGCCTGCGACGGTTCGGTATCCCGGCGCAGCAGATAGGTGGTCAGCATAGGGGAGTGCCCTGCGAGCGGGCGGCCCACTACGCCGTGTTCGCGGCTGGCAGCAATATGCGCTGCGCCCGCAAGCCCTAACGCCAAACCGGCCGACACAAGCGCCATCATTACATCAAATGTGGCGACGTGCTGAACCACCAATGGCTCCTTTTCCTGCTTGCGCAGGATTCGGTCGATTTGGCGGGCATGGCCTTCGCAGACGGCGGGATCGCCCAGCACAAGGGGGTAACGTAGCACTTCCTCCAGAGGGATTCGCTTATAGGCCAGAGCCGGATGGCGTGCGGGCACGGCCACCATCAACTCGTCTTCCCAGGCCGACTCGACGATGATGCCGTCGCCCACTTCGTCGGCCATCGAGAAACCCGCGTCATACAGGTCATCATGCAAGCCCTTGAGTTGTTGGGCTAACGGAACCTCGAACAGCCGTATTTCTATTTCCGGGTCTTCCTCGCGGCAGTGCGCCAGCAGAGCAGGCAGGCGCGACGGCGTAATGCCATCGGACAAGGCAAGGCGCAACTGCCCATGGAAACCATTGGCGGCCGATTTCACGCTTTCGCGGGCTTGCTCCAACGCGGTAAAGACACGCGGTACATGCTTCAGGAATAGCCTACCCGCAAGTGTCAGCCGCGTGCTGCGACTGGTGCGGATGAACAACTGCACCCCCAACTCTTCCTCCAGTTCCTTGACGGTACGTGAAAGAGGCGACTGTTCTATATGAAGTTTTTCGGCCGCGCGTGCAAAATGAAGTTCTTCCGCGACCGCCAAAAAGCAGCGGAGATGACGCAATTCCATGGGGCGATGCCTCTGTAGAAAGTCGATTGCATGAATTGCGTATTCATTATTCAGTTCATTCCTGACCAAGTGATGAGCAGTCGGTTACATTTTTGTCAGAAACCCTTCGTAAGGAAGTCAGCACAAAAAAATTGATCCCAATCAGTCAGTTATCCATAGCGCTCGCGCCACCTGCAGTCCATGAAGCATGGTTTCCAATAGTAGACGCAGCGTCATCTAGCAGGCTACTGAAGTACTCTCATTCACAGCCTGCTAGGAGCATCAGGGATTAGTGCGCCTGCAAGGCACCAGCGGGGCTGCTTGGTTCGGAATTGAGTCGATCTGGCGTCCAACTGGCCCGCAGCCACCGATCAAACCTGCATCACGAAATGACAAACCCGCACGGAGAACCAGAGGGTGCTGCGAACAGGGCTTTGCAGACCTTCCTTAAATTTCGAAATGGAGCAGGGTTTCATAAAAAAAACCTTGCCGATCATTTAGGCTAGCGCGGCTTTCGCATCAATACATAGGCAGCCGGAATCACAAATAGCGACAACAACGGCGCCGTCACCATGCCCCCGAGCATCGGCGCCGCGATGCGGCTCATGACCTCCGAACCCGTGCCACTGCTCCAGACGATGGGCACCAAGCCGGCCAAGATGACCGCTACCGTCATGGCCTTGGGTCGCACGCGCAGCACGGCGCCTTCCCGGATCGCATCCAGCAGTTCTTCCCGCGTCGGCCTGCGTCCGCCTGGGCAGCGCTCACCCAGGGCTTGCTTCAGATAGATGAGCATGACCACGCCGAATTCTGCCGCAACGCCCGCCAGGGCAATAAAGCCCACCCCCGTCGCGATGGAGAGGTTGTAGTTCATCAGATACAGGAACCAGATACCGCCCGTGAGGGCGAACGGCAAGGTGGCCATGATCAGGCCGGCCTCGTCGACGCGCCCAAAGGTCAGGTACAGCAGCACGAAGATGATCAACAAGGTGGCTGGAACCACGACCTTCAGGCGCGCATTGGCCCTCTCCATGTACTCGAACTGCCCTGAGTAGGCAATGCTCACCCCCGGCTCCAGCTTGACCTGTTTCCCGACCGCATCGCGCAACTCGTTGGCTACTGAAGCGAGATCACGCCCACGCACATCGACATATACCCATCCGGACGGGCGAGCGTTCTCGCTCTTGAGCATGGGCGGGCCATCGGTGATGGCGATGCGTGCCACCGTGCCCAGCGTGATCTGCTGCCCCATGGGAGTGAAAATAGGCAGTTGCTTCAGCCTTTCCGGTGAATCCCTCCATTCACGCGCATATCGCAGATTGATTGGGAAGCGCGCCAGACCTTCGACGGTTTCCGACACGTTTTCGCCACCAACGGCACTGGCGACGACTGCCTGGACATCGGCCACGTTCAGCCCATAGCGGCCCGCCGCCACGCGGTCGATCTGCACGTCCACATAGCGGCCGCCGGTCAGCCGTTCCGCCAACGATGACGATACGCCTGGAATGCCCTTGGCGACCTGCTCCACCTCTGCCGCGATGCGATCGATCACGTGCAGGTCGTTGCCCGTCACCTTGACCCCTATCGGACTCTTGATGCCCGTGGCCAGCATGTCGATGCGGTTGCGGATGGGCGGAATCCAGATGTTCGACAGTCCGGGAATCTTCACGGCCCGATCCAGTTCCTCGACGAGCTTCTCGGGCGTCATGCCGGCACGCCATTGCTCCCTGGGCTTGAGTTTCACCGTGGTCTCGAACATTTCCAGCGGCGCGGGATCGGTGGCCGTTTCCGCGCGTCCCGCCTTGCCGAACACACGTTCGACCTCAGGCACGGTCTTGATCATGCGGTTGCTGATCTGCAGCAACTCCGTGGCGCGTTGCGCCGACAGCCCCGGCAAGGCCGATGGCATGTAGAGCAAATCGCCCTCATCCAGCCGGGGCAGGAATTCGCCTCCAAGCCGGGCCAGTGGCCAAGCCGTGGTCGCCAGGGCCAGCACCGCGATCAGCAAGGTCGCTTTGGGCCAGCGCAGCACCCATTCCAGGCTGGGGCGGTACACCGCGATCAGCATGCGGGTGATGGGGTTCTTCTGCTCGTCGGGAATGCGGCCGCGAATCCAGTAGCCCATGAGCACCGGAATCAGCGTCACGGACAGGCCCGCCGCCGCCGCCATGGCATAGGTCTTGGTGAACGCCAGCGGTCCGAACAGACGCCCCTCCTGGGCTTCGAGGGTAAAGACGGGAATGAAGGACAGCGTGATGATGAGCAGCGAGAAGAACAGCGCTGGGCCGACTTCTTCCGCGGCCTGCGTGATCACCTCCCAGCGCTCCTTGCCTTGTAGTCGCTTGTCGGGATGCGCGTGTTGCCAGGCCTCCAGCTTCTTGTGCGCGTTCTCTATCATCACCACGGCCGCATCCACCATCGCGCCCACGGCGATGGCAATGCCGCCCAGCGACATGATGTTGGCATTGATCCCCTGGTAGCGCATGACGAGGAACGCCGTCATCACGCCCAGCGGCAGGGAAATGATGGCCACCAGCGCGGAGCGCAGATGCCACAGGAACAGCACGCAGACCAGCGCCACCACGAGGAACTCCTCGCCCAGCTTGGTCGTGAGGTTGCGGATGGCGCGCTCGATCAGTGCGCTCCGGTCGTAGGTGGTGACGATCTCGACCCCCTGGGGCAGGCTGGATTGCAGCTCACTCAGCTTGGCCTTGACGGCGGCAATCGTCTCCTGGGCATTCTTGCCCGAACGCAGGATGACCACGCCGCCGGCGACCTCGCCCTCGCCATCGAGTTCGGCGATGCCGCGCCGCATCTCCGGTCCGATCTGCAGCGTGGCCACGTCGCCCAGGCGCACCGGCACGCCGCCGCGCGCCACCAGCGGCACGGCGCGGAAATCGTCCAGGCTTTTCAGGTAGCCGCTGGCGCGCACCATGTATTCGGCCCCCGACAGCTCCAGCACTGAGCCGCCGGTTTCCTGATTGGCGGCCACCAGCGCCGCGCGCACCTGCTCCTGGCTGAGCCCATGGGATGCCAGCTTGATCGGATCGAGCACGACCTGGTACTGCTTGACCATGCCGCCCACCGAGGCCACCTCCGCAACATTGGGCAGGCTCTTGAGCTCGAACTTCAGGAACCAGTCCTGCAGTGCGCGCAGCTGCGCCAGGTCGTTCTTGCCCGTGCGATCCACCAGCGCGTACTGAAAGATCCACCCCACCCCAGTGGCATCTGGTCCCAGGGCCGGCTTTGCCGTGGCCGGCAGGCGGCCCTGGACCTGGTTCAGGTACTCCAGCACGCGCGAACGCGCCCAGTACAGGTCGGTGCCGTCCTCGAACAGCACATAGACGAACGAGTCCCCAAAGAACGAGAAAGCGCGCACCGTCTTGGCCCCCGGCACCGACAGCATGGTGGTGGCCAGTGGATAGGTCACCTGGTTTTCGACGATCTGCGGTGCCTGGCCGGGGTAGCTGGTGCGGATGATGACCTGCACGTCGGACAGGTCCGGCAGGGCGTCCACGGGCGTGCTACGCACGCCCCACACCCCCCAGGCGGTGAGCATGGCCGTGGCCAGCAGTACCAGAAAGCGGTTCGCCACCGACCAGCGGATCAGTTTGGCAATCATGGCTTGGTTCCTTCGACGGCGGTGATCACGTAGTCCTCGCCCTGCTTGGAGAAGGTGAAGCGCACCTGTTGCTTGGGCGCCAGGCCCGCGGCGAGGCGGGGATCGGCCAGCTTGAAGCCCATGGTCATGGCGGGCCACTTGAGGGCCGGCACGGCGTCGTGTGCCAGCGTCAGCTCAGTGGGAGAAATCTCCTCGATCACGCCGCGTACCGTGAAGGTGTTGGCCGCAGCGGCCGGGGGCGCGGAAGCGCCATGCTCGTCATGTCCCTGCACCGGGCTAGAAGCGCCGGACGGTGCGGGCAGCACCCCGCGCAGGCTGGCCTCCGAGTCGATCAGGAACTGCGCCGAGGCCACCACCTGCTGCCCCGTCTCCAGCCCGCTTTGCACCACCAGTTGGTCGCCGATCTCCGCCCCCAGCTGCACCTCCACGGGGTGGAACTTGCCCGGGCCCTCAACCACATAGGCCAGTGCGCGCTTGCCGGTGCGGATGATGGCCTCGCTGGGAACCAGCAGCGCGGGCTGCTCGCGGCCCTTGAGCGTGATCTGGCCGGACATGCCGGCCTTCAGGCGCTGGCCGGGATTGGCCAGCTCCAGCCGCACGCGCACCGTGCGGGTGTCGCTGTTGGCCTGCGGCAGGATGCTCACGATGCGCGCCTTCAGAACCTCGCCGGGAAACGCCGCCAGGCGCACCTGGGCTTCATGCCCCAGTTGCAGCGGGCCGCTTTGCGCCTCGGGCACGGCGGCCTCGATCCAGACGGTGGCCAGGCCATTCACGCGCGCCAGGCTGGCGCCCGCAGAGACAGTCATGCCCTGGCGCACCATGAGCTCGGCCACCAGCCCGCCCTGGGGCGTGGTCACGGTGTAGATGCCCCTGGGTTCGCCCGTGCGCTCCACCTGAGCCACCAGGGCCTGCGGCATGCCCAGCAGCAGCAGCCTTTGCCGGGCGGCCGTCGTCAGCGATTCGTCCTTAAGCGCACGCACCGCCAGGAATTCACGCTGCGCCGCCACCCACTCGGGCAGCAGGAGGTCCGCCAGTGGCGCCCCTGGCGCAATCACGTCGCCCGGCGCATGCGCATAGACCCGCTCCACGAAACCCGCGGAGCGCGCCTGCACGATGCTGACATCGCGGTCGTTGAGCAGCACCGCGCCCACGACGTCCACGTCGGTACCGATGGCGCGCTGCACCACCTCGGCCGTGCGCAGGCCCAGCGCTTGCACGGTCTGAGCGGATACGCTGATGCCTGTGCTGTCCTGGGCGTCCTCGTCCGCGTACTTGGGCACCAGATCCATGTCCATAAAGGGGGACTTGCCAGGCTTGTCGAATTTCTGCATCGGCGACATGGGGTCGTACCAATACAGCACCTTGCGCTCGGCGGCCGCACCGGGTTGGGGAACTGCACCGTCCGCAGCGTGCGTGCTGCTAGCGCGCCATTGGGAAAGGCCCCAGCCCGCGGCGATGCCCATGGCAATTAGCGTCAGGCCAGCGAGGGTTTTTTTCAGAGAGTTGTTCATGGTTGTGAGATCCGTTAATCGGCGATCAGGCTGTTCAGGCGCGTCGTCACGCCGTCGCGCTGGGCTTGCAGGTCGATCAGGCGCAGGCGCGTCTCCAGCACCTGGGCGCGCGCGCTAAGCACGGCGCCCAGGTCGCCCTTGGCGGCCCGGTAGTTGCTCAGCGCAAGCTCGGCGCGCCCCTGCGCCAGCTGCAGGCCTGCGGACTTGAGGCGCTCGATCTGGCTGTCCAGCGCCTTCAGTTCGGCCGCGCTGTCATCCAACTCCTGCAGGTGCCGCCGCGCCACGTCTTCCTGCTCAGCTTCGAGACGCTCCAGCTCGCGCTGCTTGGCCTGGATCATCGGCGTCTGGCGTCGATTCTTTTGCCATGGCAGATCGAAGGTCACCTGGAATGACACCATGTCGCCCCATCGGCGATCACGTCGGCTGTAGGCGACCTCCCAGGACCAATCGCCGCGCGACTCCGACTGGGCCTCGTGGGACTCTGCACGGGCCATGCTTTGCATGGCCGGGTACAGCGCCAACTCCGCGTGGCTGGAGAGCTCGGTGCGCAGTTGTGCCACGGGACGGATGAGCGTGCCGGTATCGCCCTGCAGCGCCTCGTCGGCACGCGGCCCTACCCAGCGCCGCAACATGGCCCGGGCCTTGGCACGGTCGCGCTGCAGGTCGTCACGCCGATCCGCCAGCGCCAGCGCCTCCTGCTGCGCGGCCAGCAGATCGCCCGCCTGGGCCGACCCGCCCGCCACCCTTGCGGGCAGGCTGTCCTGCAAGCGCCGGTTCTCCGCCAGCAATTCCGCAAGCATTTGATCCCGTTGCTCCACGGCCTGCGCGGCAATCCAGGCCAGACCGAGCTCCTGCCGTATCTGCAGGCGCTGCAAAACCAGCGCCGCGCGTTCGCGTTCCACGCGGGCCTGCGCGCTGGCCACTTTGGCATCGCGCTTGGCCTGGTTCGGCACCTCCTGCATGAGGGCCAGGCGCTGCATGGTCATGGGCTCGCGCGTCAGGCTCCAGCGGTCCATGCCGCTGATGGGAAAGTTTTCCATGCCGACCGAGAGCTTGGGGTCGGGCAGCGTGCCTGCGGCCTTCTGCGCGGACTCGACCGCATCGATCTGCAATCGCTGCGCGGAAACGCGCGGGCTTTGCTGTTCAGCGATTTCTCGTGCTTCAGCGAAGTCGAGCGCGTGAGCTTGGTTAGAAATAAGAGCGCTGCCAGCCAAGGCGATGCTCAAAATGCTCAACCGATGAGCGCGCGCACAGCATGCGCTCGCGCGCAATACGCTACGGCCAAGCGCGGGATGGCGCCCGCGTGGAGCGCCAGAGGAGGAAGCAAACATGGTGGTCCTTAAAATTGATACTTACGAAATCACGTGATCCGCCGCGTGTCAATGCACGGCGTGCACGGATTGGCGTATCAATTCCGCAGGACTTGAAGCGTGAGATAAATGGGTGGGGTGCCCGCTCGATGGTCGAGCTGCGCATAGGCAGCCCTAGGTCCAGCCGTTGGCTGGGTATCGAGCACTACCGGAAGTAGGTAGGAGATCCAGATCGCATGGGTTGCAAGGGATTGGATATCCAGTCCATGAAGCGAAGGCGCGGGCTGGCCATCGCTGCTGCAATGGGCGCGGCACAACTGGGGTGCTTCGTCGTCCATCGTCCCTGGCATGGCGTGGCAATCCGGCATGGAGGACATGCCGGAGGCTTCCTCCATGGCCATGCCCGCCATTTGCATCGATGCCACGTGCGCTTGTGCATCCAGCCTGGGGCAGGCATACATCGCCAGCGCCATCTGCGAGAACAGCAAGGCCACGATGAGGCCGCCGACAATCCGGCGGCCCCATTGCGTGACGATGCGTCGGATGGAAACCATGGTGGGATGTTCGCTGCGCTGGATGTGTAGCAACTTGACGCGGATCAAAGCACAGTCAAGGGAAAGGAGTGCCGTAGCATCTACCCGCAACTGCCCAGCCACCGCGTATGGAGCGGTCACCGAGACCCTGGATTAATTTCACCGGAATCCAACTTATCGGCGCGTCTCGATCTCGGCCAGTCCGAGAACGCAAGCACGTACAGCGCGATCAGGTTGACCATGGGGACGATCATCAGCAGGCCAAGCCAGCCGGAAAAACCCGCCTTGGCAAAGATCTTCCAGAACGGCAGCACGATCACCACCGCACCCAGCAGCATCGTCAGCCAGTGGACGCCAAACCACCACGCCATGTCGTTCATATACATTCCGTTCATCATGATCGGCAACCTCTCTTTGATTATCTCGATGCGGGTTAGGCTCGCGCGCGCCGCAGCCGCAGCGCATTGAAGATCACCGACGCCGAACTCAGGCTCATGGCCAGGGCCGCAATCATGGGTGACAGCAGCCAGCCGGTGAGTGGATAGAGCACGCCAGCGGCGATCGGCACGCCGATACCGTTGTAGACGAAGGCGAACAGCAGGTTCTGCCGCATGTTGTGCACCGTATCGATCGAGATCTCGCGCGCTGCCACGATGCCCCGCAGATCCCCCTTGACCAGGGTGATCTGGCCACTGTTCATTGCCACGTCGGTGCCCGTCCCCATGGCCACGCCCACGTCGGCCTTGGCCAGCGCCGGCGCATCGTTGATGCCGTCGCCGGCCATGGCGACCACATGGCCCTCACTCTGCAATTTTTCCACCAGGGCCAGCTTGTCGGCGGGCTTAACCTCGCCGTGAACCTCATCGATGGCCAGTCGGGTGCCTACGGCCCTGGCCGTGGTGAGGCCATCGCCTGTGGCCATGACGATGCGCAGGCCGCCGGCGTGCAGGGTGCGGATGGCCTCGGGCGTGCTGGACTTGATGGGGTCGGTCACGGCCAGCAGGCCGGCCAGGCGGCCATCGACGGCCAGGTGCATGACGCTGGCCCCTTCGCCGCGCAGGCGCTCGCCATCGGTCTTCAAGGCGGCCACGTCTATGCCCTCCTGCTCCATGAGCGCGGTGTTGCCCAGCGCCAGGCGCCGACCCTCGACGCTGCCGCGCACTCCGATGCCGCTGCCCGACTCGAAGTCGACCGGCTTGGCCAGCACCAGGCCCTGCGCGCGCGCCGCGCCGACGATGGCATCGGCCAGCGGGTGCTCGCTGCCCTGGTCCAGGCTGGCCGCCAGCCGCAGCACTTCATCAGGTGTGAAGCCCGGGACTGCAATCGCCGTGTCGAACGCGGGCCTGCCTTCCGTGAGCGTGCCGGTCTTGTCCACGATCAGGGTGTCCACCTCGCGCATTTTCTCGATCGCGCCGGCATCGCGGAACAGCACGCCCTGCGTGGCTGCGCGGCCCGTGGCCACCATCACCGACATGGGTGTGGCCAGCCCCAGCGCGCAAGGGCAGGCGATGATCAGCACGGCGACGGCATTGATCAGTCCGAACACCCAGCTGGGCTCGGGGCCGAACAGGCCCCAGACGAAGAAGGTGGCGATGGCGATCGCCACGACGACCATGACGAACTTGCCCGCTACCACGTCGGCCATGCGTTGCATGGGCGCCTTGGAGCGCTGGGCATTGGCCACCATCTGCACGATCTGCGCCAGCATGGTGGCCGCTCCGACCTTCTCGGAACGCATGACCAGCGCGCCGCTGGTGTTGAGCGTGGCACCGATCAGCTTGTCGCCCGCGCGCTTGGTCACGGGAATGGGCTCGCCGGTCAGCATGGATTCATCGACCGCGCTGCGGCCTTCCGTCACCACGCCGTCGACGGGCACCTTCTCGCCGGGGCGCACGCGCAGCAGGTCGCCGACATGGACATGGTTCAGCGGCACGTCCTCCTCGCTGCCATCGGCGTTGATGCGCCGCGCCGTCTTGGGTGCCAGGCCCAGCAGGGACTTGATGGCAGCCGAGGTCTGCGAGCGCGCCTTCAGCTCCAGGATCTGGCCGAGCATGGTCAGGGAGATGATGACCACGGCCGCCTCGAAGTACACGGCCACGCGTCCCATGGCCACGAACGAGGCTGGGAACACGCCCGGCGCCACGGTCGCGACCACGCTGTAGACAAAGCCCGCCGCCGTGCCGAGACCGATCAGCGTCCACATGTTCGGGCTGCGCTGCACGACGGACTGCCAGCCGCGCACGAAGAAGGGCCAGCCGGCCCACAGCACCACGGGCAGCGACAGCACCAGTTCGATCCAGCTCTGGGTCGCCATGGCGAACCAGCCCAGGCGATGGCCGAACATGGCCAGCACCGTGACGACAATGGTCAGCGGCAGCGTCCACCAGAAGCGGCGCTGAAAGTCGATCAGCTCGCTGTTGTCCTCCTCGTCCAAGGGGATCAGGGGCTCCAGCGTCATGCCGCACTTGGGGCAATTGCCCGGATGGTCCTGCCGCACCTCGGGGTGCATGGGGCAGGTGTAGATGGTGCCCGCCGGAGCCTCCTTGGGCGCCGCGGCAAAAGCCGCCGGGGCCTGTTCGTCCGCAGAATGGCCGTGGTGATGATGGCCTGAAGCCGCTTGTCCCTCAGGAATCAGATGCATCTGGCACTTGGGGCAGTTGCCTGGATGGTCTTGCCGCACCTCGGGGTGCATGGGGCAGGTATAGATGGTGCCCGCCGGAGCCTGTTCGCCCCCGGAATGGCCGTGGTGATGCAGGTGATGGTTCATGCCCATGCCTTTGTGGAGTTGACTCGATTCTTGACCTTGCCATGGCGGCAAGGTCAAGCCCTTTTCCTGGTGGACGCATCCGGCCCGCACCGGCCCATGCCCGGATGGCTATCGCGCCAACGACTTGCGGTACTGGTCGTTGATTTCATCATGGCGGCGCCGTATCTCGGACGGCCATTGCGCCTTGATCCATGACAGCACGGCAACGATCTCGTCGTCGCTCAGCACGCCGCCGTAAATGGGCATGGCCGTGCGGTAGTCGGGCTGATTGATCAGCTTGGCCAGTCCCTGCTTGGTGATGGCGAACAACTGCTCGTCCGGGTGGTGCCAGGTGTGGCCGCTCGCGTCGTGCGGCGGCGCCGGCAGCAGGCCGTCGGGCCCGCGATCACGCCAGTGGGCCTGGCCCTCGCCCTTGGCGCCGTGGCAGGCCGCACACTGTTGCGCGTAGATGCGGGCGCCGACACGCAGGACCTGGGGATCATCGGGGCGCAGGCTGTGCAGCGGCGGCGTCGCCTGCCGGCCACCGGCGCGCAGGGAAAAGTAACCCGCCCCTGCGACCAACAGCAAGGCCAACAATCCTGCGGCCCCCAGGACCAGCGGTTTCAATGCCATAGCATGCACCCTGTTCTCGTTCTTGCGGCCACGTTCTGGTCATCGGATGCATCGCCCAAGGCTGTGCCTTGCCGCCTCACCGCGGAATACAGCGCGACACACGGTGCGCATGCTCCCGAGTCCCACCAGGATCCCCAGGGGCCATACGACGATCCCGTGTGCTCCATGGCCTCAGCTCCTGTCGGAGTTTTGTCCAGTGCCCTGGCCAGTGGCTCCGGAACCACCACCGTGCCCGCCATGACCACCATGGCCCTTGTGCATAAAAACATGCATCAGCGGGCAAACCAGCAGCAGGGCATAAGGCCACCATTGCTCCAGGTGGGCACGGTGTTCGGTCCATAGGAAGTACCCGACGACGGCGCCGAACACGAGCAGGCCAAGGGCATAGCGCGAGCGCCAGAACCCGCCGGTCTGCACACCCTGCGGATGAGATGCATGGTCATGGGTCATGATGGACTCCTCACTTTGCGGAGGGCTTGGAAGGAGTGGAGGCCGGCGGCATGGGCAGACGGTCCATCATCATCTGCATCATCGACTCCATCATGGCCATGCGCCTTTCCATCATCTGCGGGTCGTGCTGCATGCCAGCCATGCCGGCGGACGGGTTGCCCGATGCCATCTGCCCGCGCATCGACTCCATCATGCGCATGCCGTCTTGCATGGTCTTCATATGCTCGGCCATCAATGCCTGGCGCTCCTGGGGCGTCTTGGCTGCAGCCATCTTCTCGTGCATGGCGCGCATGTGTTGTTCCATCGCAGCCATCATGTCCGGGTTCATGGCCTGCGCTGGTGGTACTGCAGTCTGCGCCGAAGCGGCCGCGGGCGCGGTCGTTTCCGCTGGATGATGTTCCTTGTGCTCGTCGGAACCTTGCGCCAGCGCACCCATGGAGGCGGCGGCGACACAGAGACCGATCAGGGGATGGCGAATGTGAATCATGATGCTTCCTTCTTGCGGTGGAGGGGGCCCGGAATGCCGCGTCCGGTGGCATGGCGCGGTTGTGACTCTGCTCAGCGCGCGGGCTGGATGTCGGTGACGATCATCTTCCCGCCTTCCTGGATGACCATGAATTGCACCTTGTCGCCGGGCTTGAGGTTGGTGAGCTGCCCCTTGTCGCGGACGGTGAAGACCATGGTCATTCCGGGCATGTCCAGGTTCTTGATGTCCCCATGCTTGAGGGTGATCTTGCCGTTGTCCGAATCGACCTTCTTGACCTCGCCGTCGGTCATGGATGCGGGTGCGGTCGCCGCAGTCTGGCCTGAATTGGGACTGACCTGGGCATGGCCCGCCATCGGCAGGGCAACGCCCATGGCCAGGGCGGAAATGGTGAGCAGACGTTGGATGGTGTTCATGGTGACCTCTGGGTGAATGGATGGATCTATAGGCTGACCAGACCATGGCCGGGCCAGCTGTGGTGTGCGTTTCAGGCCATCATTTGCGGCCCACCTTGATGGCGCCCTTCATGCCAGCCTCATAGTGGCCAGGCATCAGGCAGGCGAAGTTCACGGCTCCCGCCTTGGTGAACTGCCAGACGATGTCGCCTTGCTTGCCCGGCCCCAAGGTGATCTTGCTGGGCTCGTCGTGCTCCATGTCGGGGAATTTCTTCATCTGTTCCAGGTGCTCCAGCAATTCCTTCTCGGTGCCCAGGCTGAGTTCGTGCTTGACCTGTCCTGTGTTCTTGACGATGAAGCGCACGGTCTCGCCTTGTTTGACCTGAATGTTCGACGGCGTGTACCGCATGTTGTCGCTCATTTCGATGGTGATGGTGCGGCTAGCCTTGGCGGCGATGCCGGGCTTGCCAATGGCCGTCTCGCCACCCTCATCATGGCCGTGACCACCTGCATGGTTGCCGCTGGCGAAGGCTGCCCCCGATGCGGCCAGCACAACCATGGCGAAGAGTTGAGAAATAGTGGATCGCGTGAATTTCATGGGTAGTTTCCAGTTGAATATTGAAGATTGCAGGGAAAACTCAATGCTCGCCATGCGAAGTGGGCTTGCGCACCTTGACTTCGGTCGGCGTTGCAGGCTTGCGAGCGCGCGGCATGGACTGGCCGCCCTCGGCGCTGAAGCGCGCGGGCTCAGCCATGGGGCCGGTGTACTCATGCGCCACCGTGCCTGCGGGATGCTTGTACCAGCCCGGATCCTTGTAGTCGCCCGGCTTCTGGTCGCGGCGCACCTTGAGCACGCTGAACATGCCACCCATCTCCACCGAGCCGAAGGGGCCTTCCCCGGTCATCATGGGGACGGTGTTGTCCGGAATGGGCATCTCCATCTCGGTCATGTCCGCCATGCCCCGTTCGCCCATGACCATGTAGTCGGGAATCAGGTTGTTGATCTTCTTGGCCACGCCCCGGTGGTCTACGCCAATCATGGTGGGAATGTCGTGACCCATTGCGTTCATGGTGTGGTGGCTCTTGTGGCAGTGGAAGGCCCAGTCGCCTTCCTCGTCAGCCACGAACTCGATCTGGCGCATCTGCCCCACGGCTACGTCGGTGGTTACTTCATGCCAGCGCGTGCTTTTGGGCGTCGGGCCGCCATCGGTGCCCGTGACCACGAATTCGTGGCCATGCAAGTGCATCGGGTGATTGGTCATGGTGAGGTTGCCCATGCGGATGCGCACCTTGTCGTTGAGACGCACGTTCAGAGAGTCGATGCCGGGAAAGACACGGCTGTTCCATGTCCACAGGTTGAAGTCCGTCATCTCCGCGACCTTCGGCGTTGCGGCGCCTGGTTCAATGTCATATGCACTGAGCAGGAAGCAAAAGTCCCGTTGCACCTCATCGATCAACGGGTGCCTGGCTTTCGGGTGCGTGACCCAGAAGCCCATCATGCCCATGGCCATCTGCACCATCTCGTCGCCGTGCGGGTGGTACATGAAGGTGCCCGGGCGGCGCGCCACGAACTCGTAGACAAAGGTCTTGCCGGACGGAATGGCCGGCTGCGTCAGACCGGTCACGCCATCCATGCCGTTGGGCAGGCGCTGGCCGTGCCAGTGAACACTGGTGTGCTCGGGCAGCCTATTGGTCACGAAGATGCGCACACGGTCGCCCTCGACGACCTCGATGGTCGGGCCGGGGCTCTGTCCGTTGTAACCCCACAGGTGGGCCTTCATACCTGGGGCCACTTCGCGCACCACCGGTTCGGCCACCAGGTGGAACTCCTTGATGCCCTGGTTCATGCGCCACGGCAGGGTCCAGCCGTTGAGCGTCACCACTGGGTTGTACGGCCGTCCCGAATTGGGCATCAGCGGGGCCATGGTGTTCGGGCTGGTCTGAATGACGGGCTCGGGCAAGGCCGCCATGGCGACACGGCTGACCGCGCCGGCCGCAACGGCGCCGCCAGCAATACCGGCGAACTTGAAAAAATCTCTTCTGGATGTCATGGCAATCGTCTCTGCATCAGTGACCAGCACCCGCGTCGCTGGGGGCGCTGGTGGTGACCGACAAGGTAGTGTTGGTGGGGCGTCCGATCACGGATGCCTGGAGGGCGGCGTCGGCCAGCCAGAATTGCTGCTGCGCGTCCAGGGCCGCCGTGACGGCACCGACCTGGTCGCGCGCGTCGGCCAGCAGTTCGAAGGCGCTGATCAGCATGCCGTTGTAGCGAAGCTGGTTCTCCTCCGCGATCACCTTGCGCACCGGAACCACTTCGTCGCGGTAGTGCCGCGCCACGTCGTAGGCCGTCCGATAGGCCGAATAGCTTTCACGCAGGCTGGAGCCCGCGGAACGCACCGTGCCTTCAAGCTGGTTGGCGGCCGCCAGCGTTCGGGCGTTCATCGCATCGCGCTGCATTCCGCCCCAGTCAAAGAGGGGTAGGCGCACATCGATTTCCCAGCCGCGTGCGGTGGAGCGGGTGCCCTCGGCATTGTCAAATGTCGTGTTGCGACGCCCGGTGAGCTCGATATCGGTGAAGCTGGTCACCATGTTCAGGCCTTGGGCCTTGGCCGCGCCATCCAGCGCGGTCTGCGCCAGGCGGATGTCCAGGCGTGCCTTGGTAGCGAGCGAGCCAACCGCCTGCGGATCCAGTGCTTGCTTGGGGAGATCGGGTAGACGTTCCGGAAGCTTGAGCGCCTGCGCCTGGCTTTCATCCAGCCCCAGCAAACGTACCAGTTCTTCCCGGCTGGCCGTGACCTGGTGCTGGGCCGTGCTCAGTCGGGTGGCGGCATCGGCATAAAAAGCCTGCTCGCGTGCGCGGGTAATGCGGTTGAAGTTGCCCACGCCCTGCATGCGCCGGGCCAATTCGGCGCCCGCTTCGGCGCTGTCATAGACCTGCTTGGCATACTGGAACTCCTGCTGTGCGGCCACGGCCCGTACCCAGGCCTGGCGCACCCCAGTGACCTGGTCCACCACGTTGCCGGTCAGGCGCAATTGAGATTGCTCGATACGCCGGGTGGCGACACCGTACCGGGTCGGCAGGGTCAGTAGATCCAACAGGCCAAAGGAGAGCGCACGCCCCAAGTCCAGCTCAGTGCCGGCCGTCATGCGCTCAAAACTGAAGATGGGGTTGGCAATCCGCCCCACCTGCGCGGCATCGGCAGACTCCGCCCAGCCTTGCGCCAGCAGGGCCTGCAAAGACGGGCTGTTAACCAAAGCTAACTGAACGGTTTCTTTCTGACCCAGAGGCTGCGCAAGCAAGGCTTGAGCGGCCTGTGCTCGCTGGTCGCTTTCCTCCTGGGTACGAGCCAAGGCGAGTTTGCCTTCGGTAAAGCTGCCCGCTTCGACGTTGACACGATTGATGTTCTGATCCAGGCTGACGCTGGCACAGCCGGTCAGCACCGCCAGTCCGAGTGCAGACAGGGCCCATTTGGCGTGAGTTGCACGCAAACGCATCATGGCTTGTCTCCCCCATGATGGCCCGCATGCGGATCGCTGCCGGGAGCAACGTCCTTGGCGGATGCGGGCTCGCCCGTCTTGATTTCCTTGGCATAGGCGCGCCAGCCGCCGATTTGCCCAACCCGATCATTCGCCTCGCGCCAGGATTGCACCTGTTGATCCGTATAGGCTTGGTAGGCACCGATGGCGGACGAATACTGCAGCTTCGTCAATGGTGCAGGCTTGGGGGCCTCGGTATCTGCTGGAGCTTGCGCAAAAGCTGCCCCCGCGAACAACGCCAGGGTCCAAGGCAACAGAGCCCTGAAAGGCGGCAGGTGATTGGAAGTGGCCATGGTCTCCTCTAGAAAAATCTTTGATCTCACGATGGGGAGATTCTGGAGAGGCCAGCCTTTCATCCGGATGTTCTGAACATTACATTGTTGTTATCTTCATGTCAGGACGCCTCAAACTCGGCAAACTCTCGCCAAGGCATTGAACGGAGCGCACACGTGAAAATATTGATCGTTGAAGACGAGCCCAAGACGGGTGAATACCTACGTCAAGGGTTAACTGAGGCTGGATACATTTCCGACCTTGTGCCCAATGGCGCAGATGGGCTGCATTTGGCCTTGCAGGGCGAATATGACTTGGTGATCCTGGACGTCATGCTGCCCGGGCTGAACGGCTGGCAGGTGTTGCAATCGCTGCGCGAGCGCGGCCTGCAAATGCCAGTGCTGTTCCTGACCGCACGCGATCAAGTGGAGGATCGTGTCAAAGGACTGGAACTCGGGGCCGATGACTACCTTGTCAAGCCATTCTCCTTTGCAGAATTGCTGGCGAGGGTTCGGATCATTCTGCGGCGCGGCCACGCAGGCAACGAGAGCACCGTGCTGCGAGTGGCCGACCTGGAACTGGATTTGCTGCGCCGCCGGGTATCCCGAAACGGCAGGCGTGTCGATCTGACGGCCAAGGAATTCGGCCTGCTGGAACTGCTAATGCGCCGGCACGGCGAGGTGCTGCCGCGTTCCCTGATCGCTTCACAGGTGTGGGACATGAACTTCGACAGCGACACCAACGTCATCGAGGTGGCGATGCGCCGCCTGCGCGTGAAGATCGACGAGGGCCACGCGGTCAAGCTGATCCAGACCGTGCGCGGCATGGGCTACGTGCTCGACGTTCCGCAGGAGGAGTAGGTGTTGTTTCGGGTTCGTTGGGGTCAGTTGCCGCTGACGCATCGCCTGACCCTGCTCTTCACCGCGGTGGCGGCCTCGGTGGTGCTGGGGCTGGGCGCTTTGTTTCTGGTGGAGACTGAGCGGCATTTCGTCGAGCTTGATCGGATGGCGCTGCAAGACAAGCAACACCTGATCGAGGAAATTCTGCGTAATGCCATCTCGGCCGACGATGCTCGCCGACGATTGGGTGAGGCGCTGAGCTATCACCATGACCTCTACGCCCAGGTTCAGGAGGGACAAGGAGCGGTGGTCTTTCAATCCCAAGGGTTCATCCCCGCCATGCGCGGCGATAAGCCCCTGCGCGCCGGTGAAAACAAAGTGTTTGGGGTGTGGCGGCACGGTGATGCCCGGTTCCATACACTGGTCTTCAAGGCCTACCCTGCCTACTCCAGCACTCCCCTGATGGTCTGGATCGCTGCGGATACGGATCACCACACGCAGTTTCTCGACGGCCTGCGGCGCAGCTTGGCCCTTTATGTGCTCGTCGCCATCGCCATCTGCGGCCTGCTCTCGTGGCTCGCCGCGCGCCAAGGGCTGGCGCCGTTGCGCGACATGAAGTCACGGGCCGCCAAGGTGACGGGCCAGAAGCTCGGCGAGCGCATGCCCGTGCAGGCCGTGCCGGTGGAAATGGCCGACCTGGCGCAGGAGCTGAACCGCATGCTGGATCGGCTGCAGGAGGACTTCCAGCGCCTGACCGATTTCGCGTCAGACCTCGCGCACGAGCTGCGCACGCCCATTAGCAATCTGCTGACGCAGACACAGGTGGCGCTGGCGACCAAGCGCGATGCCGCAACGTACCGCGACATCCTGGCATCGAACGCCGAAGAATTCGAGCGGCTGGCGCGCATGGTGTCCGACATGCTGTTCCTGGCCAAGACCGAGCGCGGCGTGGATCTGCCGCACAAGGAGCGGTTTTCCGCCCGCCAGGACGCGCTGGCGCTGCTGGAGTTCTACGAGGCCGTGGCCGAGGAAAAACGCATCCGGCTCCAGTTGAAAGGAGACGGCGAGGTCGAAGGCGATCGCCTGATGTTCCGCCGTGCGGTGAGCAACCTGCTGTCCAATGCCCTGCGTTACACGCCCGAGGCCGGCGACATCACCATCCGTATCACCAGCACGGCACAAACCACGACAGTGGCCGTGGAGAACACTGGAACCGACATCGATGCCAAGATCCTGCCCCGGCTGTTCGACCGCTTCTACCGAGCCGATGCTTCCAGGGCCCATCCGGACTCCGATGGCTCCGGGCTGGGCCTGGCCATCACACGTGCCATCGCTGAGGCCCACGGCGGTAGCGTCACGGCGACGTCGGGCGACGGGCGAACCTGCTTCACCTTGATGTTTCCTCACCGTGGCTCACAGCCATCAAGCTGACAACAATCTCATCTGGCTGTCCGGATTCTGTTGGGGTGCGCTCCCTACGATGAACACATCTCCTCAACGCCCGACCAAGGCATGAGAGATGCAAGTTTCATCCACCTTCCTTAGGAGCTTCAACCATGACCCAACAACGCCTCTCCCTTTCTTCCATGATCGCAGCCGCAACCGCAGTGGTTGCTCTGGGCCTTCCAGGGATGGCTTCGGCAGCATATGAGCATCCTGTCAACAATGAAAAGGGCGTAATCGTTCACCCGGAACACTTCAAGAGCGAAAAAACCCGTGCCCAAGTCAAAGCGGAAGCCGAGGCTGCCATGCGGCAAGGCCGTCTTTCCTACGGCGAGAGCAACTACCCGATCCGCACGCCCGATGCAGGTCCTGGCAAAACGCGTGAACAAGTGATCAACGAAATGCTGAACGAGTCACCTGCAGAACGCGACGCGCGTCAGCGTCTCTACTACCCGGGTTGATCTCCCTCAGTTGGGATTGCAGCGGATCATGTTGAATCCCTTCTGTGAGATCGCTGGCGTCGGCCTGACTGATAGAACCAAACAGTTCATTCCCAAACGCTTGCAGGCCAATGCTCCTCGGCTCTCGGTAAAAGTGTCGGCTCCGCGCGTGCCTAATCTGATCGGTTAGATTGCCTCGATTGTCCGGGCAAGATGTCAGTTGGGCGCGGCGGGGAGTATTTCAGCAACCACCAAGGGTCGTGCGGCGTTTATAGGTCACCTCGATTTCATCAATTCAGGCAGACACATGCGTGCCGCGATCCCACTTTTCGCCGATACAACTATACCCTCCGAAAAATCCAACCCTCATTGGTATCCAGCGTCTGACGCAACAACCTTGCCTTGATGCATCACAGCAGCAAACAAGCAGGCCACGCCAAATGAGATAGCAACGTCAGCCAAATTGAAAGCCGGCCAATGCGCTCCCCGCCAATGGAAGTCTAGGAAGTCGACTACAGCCCCTCGCAACAGTCGGTCCACTGCATTACCCAACGCCCCACCCAAGATCAGGCAGTAACCAACGCCTTCCCATTTCGAAACTCCCTGATGCAACAGGCGGATCAGCCAGAGCAAGACTCCCAGCGCAAGCGCGGCAAAACCGAAGCGTGCCCAGTCGCCTGCACCAGCCAGCAGGCTGAAAGCTGCACCGTTGTTCCTGAAATGGGCGAGATTGAAGAAGGAGGTTACAGCGACTTGGTCGCCATAACTGAAAAGGAGCGAGACGACGGCCTTTGCGAATTGATCGCCAAGTAACACTGCGGCAGCCAAGCCATACCAGATGCCGGCCGCTCGCAGATCCGTCAACCTCCCCGCAACCGGCAGCATCGTCAGCAGCGAGCCAGCCAACACCAGGCTACCGGAGGCAATCCCCCAGCCGGCCAGCACATCAGAGGGAAAGTGCATGCCTGCTGCAATGCGCGACCAGCCAACCAGAACGACATAAGCAACTAATGCCATCCGCTGTCGAACACCGGCCAGCGGCCACAGCGCCCCGGCAACGAGTGCGGCGTAGGTGGAATGACCGCTCGGTAGGCTGTAGTGCTCCTCCAGCGTGCCAAGGACGTGATCCAACTGGCTAAATACCGCAGCCGGTCGCGGAAAATCGAGCCAGAGCTTCAAGATGGAAGTGATCGCAAATGCGATGCCGAAGCTGATCACGAATTGAAGAAGCTGCCGCCGAATCGCCAAGGCGCGCCCCGTCACCGCCGTTGATCTTGACCATGCCCACAGTGTGAGCAGGATCAAAGGCGCAGTCCAGTAGTTGCCCAGGACGTTGCTGAAAAGCCAGGCCAGTGGCATCAAAATCGGCGGCGTGGCCTCGTTGATGAACTGAAACAAGGCGCCATTCAAGCCACCCCAATCGTAGAAAACCGACTTCCAGCTCATCGGCGCAGGAGCCTCAAACCGTTGCCGACCACCAGTAAACTGGCCCCCATGTCGGCAAACACCGCCATCCACATCGTCGCGCTGCCGAATACGGCCAACACCAGGAACACAGCCTTGATACCCAAGGCCAGCGCAATGTTCTGCCACAGCACCGCATGGGTCTTGCGCGAGAGGCGAATGGTGCTCGCCAGACGCCGCAGATCGTCATTCATGATGATGACATCGGCAGCCTCCATGGCGATGTCGGTGCCAGCGCCGCCCATCGCAAATCCGATGTCGGCCTGCGCCAATGACGGCGCGTCATTGATGCCGTCGCCCACCATGGCGGTCATGCCATGCGCGCGCTGCAATTCGCCGATGGCGGCTTGTTTGTCCTGTGGCAGCAGGTCGCCTCGGGCGTCGGCAATACCGGCCTGAGCGGCGATGGCACTCGCCGTTGCAGGGTTGTCGCCGGTCAACATGACGGTCTTGACGCCCATCGCGTTGAGTTCAGCAACCGCTTGGGTTGAAGAGTCCTTCAAGGTATCCGCCACGGCGAACAATGCCAGCACCCGATCTTCGGCGGCGAGCAGCGTGATCGTGCGACCGAGAGCCTCATGCTCTGCCAGTTTGGCTTCGAGCTCGGCGCTGCACAGGCCCTGGTCATGAATTAGGCGGTGGTTGCCCAGCACGAAACGCTGGCCTTGCAGGCTGCCTTGCACGCCTTTGCCGACCAAGGCCTCGAAGGCTTCCACATCCAGCCGCTCGCCAGCCAGCGATTCCGCTATGGCTTTCGATACCGGATGGTCGGAGCGTGCTGCCAAGCTTGCGCCGACTACCGCAGGGTCGAGATCCCCGGCGGACCAAGGCAGGGCTTCCCAGTGCACCAGACGCGGCTTGCCTTGCGTGATCGTGCCGGTCTTGTCCAGCGCCACGGCCTTGATCTGCCGGGCTTGCTCCAGATAGATGCCGCCCTTGATCAAGATGCCTTTGCGCACGGCGGCGGCAAGCCCACTGACCACCGTGACCGGCGTCGAAATCACCAAGGCGCACGGGCAGGCAATGACCAGCAGCACCAGGGCCTTGTAAACCGCCTGCATCCAGGTCAGATCGGCCAGCAAAGGCATCAGCACCGCCACGGCCAACGCAATCCCGAACACGGCCGGCGTATAAATTGCCGCGAAACGGTCGACAAAGCGCTGCGTTGGGGCTCGGGTCCCTTGAGCCTGCTCCACCGCGTGGATGATGCGAGCCAGCGTAGAGTCGTTCGCTGCGGCGGTCACGCGGATCTCCAACGCACCAGTCTGGTTGATGGTGCCAGCGAACACCGAGTCACCCACGGCCTTGTCAACGGGAATGCTCTCGCCAGTGACGCTGGCTTGGTCCACGGCACTGTTGCCTGATGTCACCAAGCCATCCAGGGGCACCCGCTCGCCCGGTTTGATGCGTACGGTGGCGTCGATCGCAATCGACTTCGAGGCCTGGGCCTGCCAACTGCCGTCGGGCTGCTTCACCTCGGCTTCAGCCGGTGCAAGCGCCATCAGGCCCTTGATGGCGTTACGTGCCCGATCCACCGCACGCGCTTCGATCAACTCCGCGATGGCATAAAGCGCCATCACCATGGCGGCTTCCGGCCACTGCCCGATGACGAAGGCACCGGTGACAGCCACGGTCATCAGCGCGTTGATGTTGAGCCGGCCCTGGCGCAACGCCTTGAGGCCCTTCGTGTAAGTGTCCAACCCCGCCAGCCAGATGGCGACCGCAGCGACGGCCATGCCGGCCAGTTTCCAGATCAGTAGGTCCGGCGCGAAGAAAGACACAGTTTCCGCTGCGATGGCCATTCCCAGCGCTGCGCCCATCCGCCCAATGCCTGCTTCGAATCCATGGTCGTGGTCATGAGCGCCTTCGCTTGCATCCTGGTGCTCAGCCGTCGAGGTCAAAGGCTTGGGATCGAAACCGGCCTTCCGGATCGCTTCCAGCGCTTGAGGCAAGTCTTTCGGATCGGCGTCGATAGTCAGGGTGCGAGCGCCAAGTTGGAAGCTCAGGCTGCGGATGCCCCCCAAGGGCTCAAGGGCCCGGCGGATCTCACCCTCCTCGGAGGCACAGTCCATGGTCGCGATCCGAAAAGTCGTAACCCCAGCCGCTTGCGCCGCAGGAGGTGTCGGTGCCGCGACGGCGACATCGTCAGCGCAATGCGAACAGGCGGATCCGCCGCACGATGCGATTTCAGGTGTGGGCTTGGCATTAGGTTTCATGGAGGATATTTGAAACCCTGCACCTGCTTCAGAGTCAAGCCCCTACAATGAAATTATTGCTCTCGGTCCACCCACGGAGGTTGTCATGAA
Source organism: Melaminivora sp. (assembly GCF_032059615.1). Lineage (NCBI taxonomy): Bacteria > Pseudomonadati > Pseudomonadota > Betaproteobacteria > Burkholderiales > Comamonadaceae > Melaminivora > Melaminivora sp. The sequence goes on from NZ_DAMCAM010000002.1 coordinate 70,901, forward strand.
GATTGGTCAGTTGTCGGAAGTCGCGCGTACGCAGGTCGAGACAATCCGTTTCTACGAGCGCGAAGGACTCTTGGCAGAGCCGAAGCGCACGGCGGGGAACTACCGCATCTACGATCAGACGCATCTGGATCGTCTCTTGTTCATTCGCCATTGCCGTGCCTTGGACATGACGCTGGACGAGATCCGGGTGCTGCTGCGTTTCTTGGACGCCCCCACCGAGAACTGCTCTGCGGTGAATGCTCTGATTGACGCACATCTTGGCCATGTGGCTGCGCGCGTCAAGGAGCTGCATCTGCTGGAAATCCAACTCAAATCGCTTCAGCAACGCTGCCAAGCGGGGCACGTTGTCAGCGAATGTGGAATTCTCAACGAGTTGACGCAGCAATCTCGAATTGGCCAGTCTGGGGCGCCTGAGTTGCTCGGACGGGGGCGTGGACTCTAAAAACGAGGTGAGCTCCATGGGCGCGTCTCGAGCGGAGCATTTTGGGGAGTTCCGGCTCACGCCTGCTCGTTGCCCACCCCGCAGCAGCGAGTCCGGGCCTCCTTTGCGCTACTTCAGGATGAAGCGGACAGACGCAACGGACTTACCCGCCTTTGAGACTGCGATAACAGCTTTGGTACCCGCTGGGACTTTGAAACTGCCCGAGCTTTCCAGTTTGCCGTCACCAGCCTGAAGTTGGATGTCCTGCTTGTCGCTACCAGACAAAAGCGTGACCTTTGCGGTCATCCCCGCGACGGCAACGGGCTTGCCGTGGTCGCGCATATAGAGCTGCAACTTGTCCGCTGTGGCGACAAATTCGTATTCGACATCCTTTGCTTCAGCAACAGCGCCTCCGTGCATGGGCTTTGCATCGTGACCATGATTGTCAGCCGCGAAGGCCATGCCCGAGATCGACACCGCCAGGGTGAGAATGAGTTGGGAGAGTTTCATGGGATTACCTTTGGAAAGAGGTTTCAGGGAAGGAAAGGTCCCGCGATCAGCGGGACCTTCTACAGCTACACGGGAGTGGAAGCGACCGGGTGAGAAGGTTCGGCCGAAACATCCTCCTCTTCCTCATCGGGCCTGTGGGCCAGACGGTAAAGAATCGGCAGAACGAGCAACGTGAGCAGTGTGGAAGAAAGAATTCCACCGATCACGACGGTTGCCAAAGGACGCTGGACTTCAGCGCCGGTGCCAGTAGCGATTGCCATGGGAATGAAGCCCAGGGAGGCCACGAGCGCCGTCATGAGAACGGGGCGCAATCGTGTCAGAGCGCCTTCGCGGATTGCATCGTCAAGCCCAACACCTTCTTCCCTCAAGCTGCGAATGTAGGAAATCATCACCAGCCCGTTGAGCACGGCGACCCCTGAAAGCGCGATGAACCCAACGGCAGCTGAGATGGACATCGGAATGTCGCGAAGCCAAAGCGCCAGGATGCCCCCCGTCAAAGCGAATGGGATGCCGGTGAAGACCAGCAATCCGTCCTTGGCGTTTCCGAACATCGCGAACAGCAGTACAAAGACCAGCAGCAGGGACACTGGCACAACGATCTGCAGGCGCTTAGTGGCCGATTGCAGGTTCTCAAAGGTTCCGCCCCAGCTCGTCCAGTAACCCGTAGGAATCTTGATCTGAGCCAAGCCTTGCTCGGCCTCCGCTACAAAGGAACCCACATCGCGTCCCCGCACGTTGGTGCTCACCACGATACGTCGTTTGCCGTTCTCGCGGCTGACCTGGTTGGGGCCGGGCGCAAGTTCGAATGTGGCGACTTCACCCAGTGGGATGAAATTCGTCCTGACTTCCGTCCCGCTCGCAGAACGTGGCAGCGGTATGGGCAGCCGCTTCATCCCTTCCAGGTCATTGCGCAGGGCCTCAGGGAGGCGAACAAGGATGTCAAATCGACGGTCTCCCTCGAACATGGTGCCGGCCTCGCGCCCGCCAATGGCAGTAGCCACGGTGTCCTGGATGTCAGCAACGTTCAATCCATAGCGCGCGGCCTTCTGCCGGTCTATGTTCACAGTGAGCATCGGCAGGCCCGTCGTCTGCTCGACCTTCACCTCGGATGAGCCCTGGATCTTCTGCAGCATTGCAGACACTTCTTCAGCAGACTTGTTCAACACTTCCATGTCGTCACCGAAGATTTTTACTGCCACGTCACTGCGCACACCCGAGATCAGCTCGTTGAAGCGCAGCTGAATGGGTTGAGAAAATTCATAGTTGTTGCCGGGAATTTTCCCAAGAACCTCCTGGATCGCCGCGAGCAGTTCGTCACGGGTTTTGCGAGGCTCGGGCCATTCGTCCATTGGCTTGAGCATGATGTATCCGTCCGAGATGTTCGGCGGCATGGGGTCGGACGCGATCTCCGCGGTGCCGGTTCTGGCGAAGATGCGTTCGATCTCGGGGAACTTCGCTTTCAGGGTTTTTTCGATCTGCTGCTGCATCGCAACCGACTGGGATAGGCTCGTGCCCGGAATGCGCAGTGCCTGAATTGCAAAGTCACCTTCATTGAGATTGGGAACAAACTCGCTGCCCATGCGGGTCGCGATCACTCCACACAAGATCACCGCGACGGCGGCGATGGTGAGAACGAGCGCTTTGGCGGACATTACGCGATCAAGCATGGGCGCATAGAGGCGCTTGGCATGGCCCAGGAAAAAATTCTCCTTTTCGCTAACCCGATTGCCGATGAAGAGCGCTACGGCTGCAGGGATGAACGTCACGGACAAAATCATCGCGCCCACCAGGGCGGCGACAACGGTGAATGCCATCGGGTGAAACATCTTTCCCTCAACGCCCGTGAGCGCAAAGATGGGCAGGTACACCACCATGATGATCAGCTGCCCGAACAGCAAGGGACGGCGCGACTCCTGGGATGCCAGGAACACTTCATGGAAGCGCTCTGCGCGCGTCAACGGTCGGCCGTGATGCGCCTGCGCATGGGCAAGGCGCCGCACGCAGTTCTCCACGATCACGACAGCACCGTCAATGATGATCCCGAAGTCCAGGGCCCCTAGGCTCATCAGGTTGGCGCTCACCTTGTACTGGACCATGCCTGTGAACGTGAAGAGCATCGACAAGGGGATGACCATTGCCGTGATGATCGCTGCACGGATGTTCCCCAGAAAAAGGAACAGGATGACGATCACGAGAACCGCACCTTCGAGCAAGTTCTTCTTCACCGTACTGATGGCCTTGTCGACGAGCACTGTACGGTCGTAGACCGTCACCGCATGCACTCCCTCAGGAAGGCTCTTGTTGACTTCGACCATCTTCTTGCTCACGGCCTGCGAGACGGTCCGGCTGTTTTCGCCGATCAGCATGAACACGGTACCGAGAACCACTTCTCGCCCGTTGTCCGTTGCGGCGCCCGTTCGCAGCTCCCGGCCAATACCCACTTCAGCCACGTCCCGGATGCGCACGGGCACGCCGTTGGCACTACTAAGGATCACGTCGCCAATGTCTTCCAAGGACTTCACCTGTCCTGGTGCTCGAATGAGGTACTGTTCACCGCGCTTTTCGATGTAGCCCGCGCCCACGTTTCCGTTGTTGCGGTCCAGAGCGGTGACCACATCCTGCAGCGTCAGGCCTAGTGAAGCCAGGCGCTCGGGGATTGGCGCTATCTGATACTCCTTGGCGAAGCCACCAATGGAGTTGATTTCCGTCACGCCAGGAACATTTCGCAGTTGCGGCTTGATGATCCAATCCTGGATCTCTCGCAGGTCCGTAGCGGTGTAGGGACTCCCATCAGGTTTCTTCGCGCCGTCTTTTGTTTCTACTGTCCAGAGATAGATTTCTCCCAGCCCGGTCGAGATGGGCCCCAGGGCCGGTGTGATGCCTGCAGGCAATTTGTCCCGAGCCTCCTGGATACGCTCGTTCACAAGCTGGCGTGCGAAATAGATGTCGGTGCCGTCCTTGAAAATTACGGTTACCTGCGACAGTCCATACCGTGAAAGCGACCTGGTTTGTTCCAGGTTCGGCAAGCCGGCCATGACCGTCTCGATGGGGTACGTGACCCGCTGCTCCGTCTCCAGCGGCGAGTAACCCGATGCCTGCGTGTTGATCTGAACCTGTACGTTCGTGATGTCGGGGACAGCGTCTATGGGCAGCTTTTGATAGCTGAAAACGCCGAGCGCAGCCATGGCAAGGGCCGCAAGTAGCACCAACCATCGTTGTTCGATTGAAAATCGAATGAGTTTTTCAAACATGTATGGGCTCCGTGATCAGTGCGTGTGTTCGGCAGATCCCTTGCCGAGCTCGGATTTCACGACGAAGCTCCCCGATGAGGCGTAGGGCATGCCGGCCTTGAGGCCCTGAAGGACCTCGACCCGCTTGCCATCGCTTCGGCCCAGCTTCACTGGCTGGACAATGAAACCACCGTTGACCTTAAGGAAGACAACGGGCTTTTCTCCAACGTTCTGGACGGCGTCAGCCGAGATCGTCACAGGCGCCGCCGTTTCTTCGGACACAACTTCAACGTTCACGAACAGGCCGGGACGCCAGGCGCCCTTGGGATTTTCAAGAACCACGCGGGCCTTCGCTGTGCGGGTCTGCTCGCCGATCAGCGCCCCTACAAATGCGACGATGCCAGTGGCGGAGGCGTCAAACGCCGTGGCCTTGATGGTGACCTTCTCGCCCACCCGCACCGACGGCAGGTCTTTTGCCGGAACATTGATCTCCGCCCACACCTGGGTGAGGTCCGAGATGGTGAACACCGCTGCATCTTCCTTCACGGCTTCGCCGAGGCTCAGATGCTTCTCGATGACGATGCCGTTAAAGGGTGCCCGCAGTTCGATGCGATTCAAACCGGACATCGACGAGGTGGACAGGCCCAGCGCACTCAATTTCTGATTGGCGTTGGCCACAGCTACCTCCGCTTCGCTTAAGGCCTGCTTGGCCTGCAGATAGTCCTGCTCAGCCGAGACCTTCTGCTCCCACAGCTTCCTCTCCCGCTCGTAAGTGGTCTTGGCCAGCGCCAATCGCTTTTGAGCGGTCTGCAACTCGCTGCGCTGCTCCGAGGCGGTCGGGCTTGCAATGGCGGCCAGCACCTGCCCTTTCTTGACGACTTGGCCAAGGTTGGCGCTGACACTTTCCACCACTCCCGCAAGACGGGGGACAACGTGCGAAGTGCGGTCTTCGTTCAGCCGGATCTCGCCGGGCAAAAGCAGTGCCGTCTTGATGTTGGCTGCCGACGCGGTGTCCACACTGATCGATGCCGCCTTTATCTGGGCATCGGTCAGTTCGATCTTTCCTTCTTCCTTGCTCATCACGAACATGAAGGGCTCAGTGGCAGTCTGCGCAATGATCTCGATGTCGAACGCATGGGGTTCGGCAACGATCTCGCGACTGACCAGGTTGTCTTTTTCCGCGGCAAATGTCAGCTTTTGCTTTTCGTCCGTCGGGCGGGTCACTGTTGCCGTGACCGTTGCCGCGTTCAGGGGTAGCGCCTTGTCTTTGTCGAACAGCCAGATCCGCAGCCGAGGCTCGCCACCATCTTCCGACAGCAGTGCTTCCAGGCTGAAGTCGCCTTCCTTGAACATGGTGCCGCCGTGGGGGCCCTTGGCTTCGCTCTTTTCGTGGTGTTCACCGTCAGCATGGCCCTTGTCATCGTCGTGGCCTTTTTCACCGCCTTTGCCATGGTGCTCTCCGTCACCATGCCCCTTGGCCTCGGTGTGGCCTCCGTGACCGTGGCCATCGCCCTCGGCGGCCGCCGCTTTCGGCTTGCCTCCGCCCTGCAAGATGAAAGCTCCTGCCCCGACTCCCAATGCCAGGACGACGGCAATGGCGATCAAGTGCTTTTTGCTGATGGTGGATTTGATGGTGTTCATGGTCATTCTCAGTTCTGCGGTGCGGTCAGGCGGGGGTCGTGGGGGCCGCCGAGCAGGCGATCAACATCGGCTGCTGCACGATGTGCCTCGCCAAGTGCTTTGAGATATTGGGATTTGGCGGTGAAGTAGGTGCGCTGCGCATCGAGCACCTCCAGGAAATTGAACTTGCCGTTCTCAAAGCCAATGGTGGCTGCGTCATAAGCGGACTTCGCCCCCGGAAGCACGTCCTGCAGCAGAGATTGGATCTCTGCTGCGATCATCGCAAGTCGCTCCCGGGCCTGCACCACTTCGCTATGCAGGCGCACGGTGGCCCCCTGCAGCTCGTCTCGGGCCTTGTCCTCCAGCTTCAGTGCTTCAAGGAGATTGCCCTGGTTGCGGTCAAACACGGGGATGGGGACTGACACCCCAAAAAGAAGGACGTTTCGCTGCGTCTCGTTGCTGCGCTGCATGCCAACGCTGACGGTGACATCCGGCACCCGCTTGCTTTGCTCCAAGTCAGTCAAGGCCTTGCGCCGATCCACCTCGATCCTTGCCAGGACAACCGCTGGCGAAGAAGAAATAAGGGACTGAAGATCGGCGAGTTTCGGTACAGGGGGGAGGTTTTCGGCCTTGCCCTCCAGGACCGTGAAAGGCGCTTCGATCTTTCCCAGTAGCGCGAACAGACGAGACAGGGCATTGCGCTGTTCGCTCGCGGCCTGGGCGAGCTCGACGCGAATACCCGCTTCCGCAACCCGGGCCTTGGACTCTTCGACAGGCGACACTTTGCCGGCGGCCACCCGCTTGGCGACAGTGTCAGTTGAAGACTTGGCCAGCGCCACGCTGTCCCTGGCGAGCACCAGGCGTTCTTGCGCAGTCAACACGTCGAAATAGGCGGCAGCCACGTTGGCTCGCAAGGTTGCCTTCAGCTCGTTGAGCTGGGCTTGCGCCTGCTCGCGCGATTTTTCGGCTGCCTTGGTGCGCGCGGCACGCTTCCCTCCCAATTCCACCGGAAGGTTGAGCTGCCAACTTTGCGTGCGCGTTTTGGAGCGCGCGTCTTCCAGCGAGTAGGCGAGCTCTGGATTGGGGCGTGCGCGCCCTTGCAGAACTTGCCCCTCGGTTGCCTCCAACTGGCGCGTCGCCGCTGCCACCTCGGGATTTCCCTCCAAAGCCAATTCAATTGCCTTGGTTAGCGACAGCGGCATAGCGGATGCTGTTGCGGCAGTCTGAAGTGCGTCCTCGCCACTGATGGGCCGCTGTGACACGCCCTGCGAAAAGGCGCTACTGGAAGCGGCCAGCAATATGGCCGCCGCGCTAGCTGCGAGCCTGACTTTCTTGTGGCCGCGCCATGCGTGCGGCTTTCCTTGAAGGTAAATACCCTTGAACATCCGATTCTCCAGTGATTTCAAAACACGAAGGAATCGGCGGAGTGGCAACCGTGCAGCTGCCTGGCAACTCGTCACTCATCACAGCCGCGACACGCGCAACTACATCCGCCGGAGGGGCGGACACGAATGACTGAAGGAAGGAGAGATGCCCCGCCGATTAGGCGAGGACGGACCACTGAGGGCGGTCAGGAGGAGTGGGCGTTACAGCAGCCAACCGCTCGTTCGGCTGGGCACCCACACTACTGTCGTGAGAGACGCCTTGCTTGGCATAGGAAAAGTTGAGGGCGCCGATGCCGGCGCCATGGCAAACCCAGCAATCGACATCAAACTGGTCGGCGTTTTGCCCATTCTTATCTGCTTGGTCGATCACGCTCTTGGCCTCATGCTTGTGCTCATGATGCCCCACGTGTTGTGTCTGAGCCGTAGCGCGTTCATGCATGCAATAGGTAGCAACCGCAGACCAGCTGAACTGGAATGGTAGCAATGCAAGCATAAAAACAGCTATCAAGCGGCGCATTATTTGAGTCTAGCACGCGACCATGAAGTCTTCGTGTGGGGTACGGATGGACTCTGGATAGAGGCTATGCGTTGGAGAATCAGCCGCCCGAGCCGTACAGTTCCTGGATACGCTGTTTTTCAGCGGCAGACATGTTCAGGTATTCCTGTTGCACCTGCTCACGGGTCTTGGAGGGGCCCGTTGCCTTGACAGGCAGAGCACCGCCGCGCGCGAGGATCGCCAGCGTGCCGTCCTTACGGGCGACGGCCACCGACTCAAGCACGTCGCCACGGGACATCGAGCTCAGGACGTGGTCGGGATGGGTGGTAAATCCCACTTCGCCACCTGCGGGGTGATACAGCGAAGATGCAGATGCCAGGCCTGGAGCCGCGATGGCAAGGGCGATCAGGGAAAGCGTGAGGGGTTTGCGAACAGTCATGGTTTTGTCTCAGGGTTCAGGGGAGCCCTTGGCGGCTTGCCTGGGCTATGCCTTGCGACACGGGGTGAACTTTAGAAAGCGGCCAACGACAAGGAGCCAACAGTCAGATGACAAATTCGTAATATTCGAATGCCCCGCATGCTTCGAGAATGGCGTCATGAAAATCTTGCTCATTGAAGACGAAGTCAAGCTTGCCGAGTACCTGCGCAAGGGTCTCGGCGAGGTCGGCTACGTGGTGGACGTGGCCCACAACGGCGTGGATGGCCTCCACATGGCCCTCGAAGGCGGGCACGACCTGCTGGTGCTGGACGCAATGCTCCCAGGGATCGACGGTTTCAGCCTACTCACCGCTTTTCGCAAATCCAGGCAGACACCCGTTTTGATGTTGACAGCGAGGGTAAGCGTCGAGGACCGGGTTCTGGGACTGCAGACAGGTGCTGACGACTATCTGGTCAAGCCCTTCGCGTTTTCCGAACTGAACGCACGCATCCAGGTGCTCCTGAGGCGCACCCATGGCGCACGGGATGCGGCAGAGCCCTCGCAACTGCGCCTTGCCGATCTCGAGGTGGACCTAGTGCGGCGCAAAGCGTCCCGGGGTGGTCAGCGGCTGGAGCTGACCGCCAAGGAGTTTCTGCTTCTGACTCTCTTCCTGCGACGGAAAGGCGAGGTGCTGTCTCGCACCGAGATTGCCGAGCAGGTGTGGGACATGAATTTCGACAGCAACACCAACGTGGTGGAGGTCGCCATCCGGCGCTTGCGCAGCAAGATCGACACGCCCTTCGAGAAGGCACTGCTTCACACCGTTCGGGGTATGGGTTACATCATCGAAGTGCGCAACGAATGAAGGCACTGACCCAACATCGCTCACTGCGCCAGAGGCTGTCGTGGTGGCTGGCGTTGCAAAGCTTTGCAGGCTTGGGCCTGGTCTGCCTAGCCGTGTATCTGGTGACCGAGTTCAATTTTCGCGATCGGCAAGAAGATACATTGGCACAAAAGGAAAACGTCATTCGGCATCTGCTGGCGGATGGTAAAGAGCACAGGGATTCGGAAGACCTCGCTCACAAGCTCGACGATTTCCTGGTGGGGCATGGAGATCTATCGCTTGAAGTGACCCAGGCCGATGGGGTCGTGCTCTACGCGCACGCGCGCAACCAGAATGCGAAGACGGTATGGCGCCAACGGCAGTTCGAGGTGGAGCAGGTCGCGGGCTCGGCCTCGAAGAGTTTGCGCGTCCGGCTGTCGCTGGACATCCAAACCGACAATCAGTTGCTTCACCGGCTCGCAGTCACCCTGCTGGTGGCGGCTATCGGGGGAGCCGTCGTAGTTTCGCTGGGCGGCTTCTCTCTGGTCAACCTCGGGCTTGCGCCCGTGCGAAGGCTGGCCAGCCAAACGCGCGCACTGTCGGCCGACAACCTGCATCACCGGCTCGATGGGGGTGAGCAACCTCTTGAGCTTGTGCCGCTGATTGACCAGTTCAATGCACTCCTGGCACGCATCGAGAAGGCCTACTCACAGATGGAGGGCTTCAATGCAGATGTAGCGCACGAGTTGTGCACGCCACTGGCCACGCTCATTACCAACAATGAACTGGCGCTAAGGCGCCCTGAACAGACGGACATGCGGGAGGTCCTCGCCTCCAACCTGGAGGAACTGCATCGCCTGACCGGCATCGTCAACGACATGCTGTTCCTATCCCAGGCGGATCGGGGCGTGAGCGCACGCCGCGCTCCCGTAGCGAGCCTTGCAGCGGTGGCTGCAGACGTGCTGGACTACCACGAGGCGGCGCTGGCCGAGGCCGGTCTCACCGCCAAAGTGGTGGGCGATGCCCATGGCGCCTTTGACGCGCCGCTGTTGCGCCGGGCCCTGTCAAACCTGCTAGGCAACGCCACCCGATACGCAAAAAATGACTCAATCGTCCAGATCACCTTCAAGCCCTCTGATGAGGACCGCGTGCTGATCAGTGTCGCTAACTGCGGAGATACCATCGATCCAGAGATACTTCCGCACCTGTTTGATCGATTCTTCCGCGGCGATCCCGCTCGCAGCCATGGGCAAAGCAACCATGGCCTCGGCTTGGCCATCGTTGGCGCGATCGCTCGCATGCACCAGGGTGAGCCGGTTGCATGGTCAGAGAACGGGGTGACGATTGTCGGGATGGAAATCCGCGCTCTGTAACGGGCTCTGGTGCCGGTGATCCCACTTACGCATCCATGAGCCCGAACTGTGCTTCTTAGGGGGGCCTGGATCGATTTTCTGATTTATGAGTTCGTGTTTTCCGACTGGCTTTTCTGCAATTGGCCGAAGCGACTCCATCGCACTTACTCCAATGCAGGATATTTGCCCATGTCTTCATGGTTGGACCTTGTCACCGCGATAAGGTCAAGGTCCGCAAAAGATGACAGAAAAGTCACCGTGCTGTCCTCGTTCTGTTGGGTCGGGGTTTCTACGATGAACACATCTTCTCATCGCCTGGCAAAGGCATGGGAGATGCAAGTTTTATTGACTTCTATAAGGACCTTAGCCATGACTCAACATCGCCTCTCCCTTTCTTCCATGATTGCAGCAGTGGCCGCAGTGGTCACTCTGGGTCTACCGGGGATGGCTTCGGCAGCATACGAGCATCCTGCCAACAATGAAAAGGGCATCATCGTTCACCCGGAACACTTCAAGAGTGAAAAGACACGAGAGCAGGTTATCGCGGAAACCAAGGCTGCTATGCAGCAAGGACGCCTGTCTTATGGCGAGAGCAACTACCCCATCCGCACACCTGATGTAAGTTCTGGCAAGACGCGTGAGCAAGTAATCAACGAACTGCTGAGCGAGTCACCTGCCGAACGCTCCGCGCGTCTGCGTCTCTACTCCCGGGGTTGATAGCCCCCAGTTGGTGCTCCAGCAGAGCACGTTGAATCCATTCTGTGGGATCGCTGGCGTCGGCCTGACTAACCTCGGGACAGCCCAGGCCGCCGTCCAATTTCCCATGACATCCCGCCGCCGCGCACGATGGCGGAAAGCTGTTGTCCCAGCCGTTGCTCTATCACTGGCTTCCACGGCACCAGACTGAAGCCCTTGCCGTCGTCCAGCATGGCGTAGCGTCCGCTGACGAGCATGACGGAGCGCCGATAGATCCCAGCCACGCGCTGGCCGTCGACCAGGGGCCGATGCTCCAGCCCGGTTTCGGCGGCAATGTCCTTGGCGGCTTGCGCCAGTTCCCGGTTGCGCAGCGTGCTCAGCAGGTTGCGCGCCAGGACCACGCGCTGGCCACGCCGCTCGGCCAGCCCCTGTTCGGTCAGGAAGTCGGCACGCTTCTGTAGTGCCTCCTTGACCTCGCTGCCAAAGCCCAAATCGCCCAGCCCCTTGTCGCCGCCGATCAACTGCTGATCCAGCCAGGTGACCCCAATCACGCGGGCCTGCCGCTCAATGGGTAGGTGCGATTTCAGCTCCACGGCCACGCCGCCCAGGCGCTGCGCGTCGTACTGGTGACCACGCTCGGGCAGGTCGCTCGGCACCTTCCATAGCCCTTCGGCCACGCGCTCCACGATGCCAGCCCGGCGCAGGGCTTCCAGCCGGCGAACATGGGCTGCGACCACCTCTTGCGGATCGCGGCCGACCTGCGCCTGGCCTTGCGTAATCGCCAGATGATGGTCGGTGCGGTACAGGCCATCGCTGGCCAGCGCGGCGATGTTGCGATCCGCCGCCCGCACCTCGGCGGAACCGCGTACTTCCACCACCGCGCCGGTCGGATAGTTGCCGGGTTCGTCGCGGGCATTGAGCGCGACGTAGTGCGCCTTGCCGTCCGTGCCGTCGATGACCAGATAGCCCCGGTCGCGCAACTCGTCGGCCAACCCCTTGGCGGTCACGCGGCCAATGATGCTGCGCCCATCGTCGCCGGGCTCGAACACCGCCAGTTCGCGCGGCTGCCCGCTCATCGCCCGCTGCATGGTGCGGATGATGTCGCCGCGCTCGCCCAGGGCGCGCAAGGTCTTCTCGGCGTCGGCATGGATGACCCAGGTGCCAGGCTGCGTCTCGTCGGCCAGGCCCAGCCGCTGCAAGTGTTGCAGGCGGCCGATCAGCAGCAGGCGCTGGCGTCGCAATTTGGGTTCGTTGAAACGTTCGATCTGCACCCGGCCATCGTCGCCAGTCTCACGTTTCAGTGTGCGATCCAGGCTCGTCCACCGTTCCTGTTCCACCTCGCGCTGCAGGCTCTGCTGGATCTCCAGTTCGGTGCGCGGCCCCAGCCATTCGGTCGCCAGTTCGGCGGCCCGATGGCGGAAGCCATCGGCGATGTAGTCGCCCGCGATGATGAGGTCTTTGCCGGTGTCGTCGCGCCCCCACACGATCAGGTGGGTGTGCGGGTTGTCGGTGTTCCAGTGATTGACTGCCACCCATTCCAGCCGCGTGCCCAGGTCGGCCTCCATGCGGCCCATCAGGTGGCGCGTGTACGTCCGAAGATCGTCCAGTTCAGCGCCATCCTCGGGTGAAATGATGAAGCGGAAGTGGTGCCGGTCATCCTGGCTGCGTTCCTTGAACGCATCCAGATCGGCTTCGTCCGTCTGCGGCCCATAGGCGCGGCCCGGCTCACCATCGCGGCCCGCGCCATCGCGCTCGATGTAGCGCAGGTGCTTGGCAAGCGATTGCGGGCTGGCCTGGCGCTGGTTGACCAGCAGCGTCTTGATGGTGACGCGCCGGGACAGCTGCGTGAGTTTCGCACCGGCGAAGCGCGCCGCCGTATGCCCACGCCCCAGGCGCGAGCCGGGGCGCTTTCCGGTGCCGCCAGCCGACGCCGGGCGGCGCACCGAGGACTTGCCGCCGCTGGTTTTGCCAACCTGCTTGAGCACCTTGGAGACAAAGCTCTGGCCGCGGTTCTTCGGGGCCTTTGGAGGGTTTGGACGGATGCGGAAATCGTCGTCGCGGCGGTTGCTCATCGCTGTCTCCCTGGGAAGTCGTGGCGTGTCCGGTCGTGCGAAGCACGCGGACATGCCTGTATCGGCGCGGGCCTCGCGCCCCAATCGGCACGGCGGCGAAGCCGCTGTGTGCCGCGCCACCCCTACGTGCAGACTGGCTTGGCGGGCGGCTGGGTGCCGCCCCCTTTTGTCTTGCCTTCCGCCTTTGCCCCTCGCTGTCGCTCCCGGCAGCGGCGGCCCGGTGGCGCTGCGCTGCTGGCAGCCAGCCCGCCGGTGAACGCGGCCAGGGCCACAGGCCGGGCGTGTTCAAGGCAAGACGCCTGCACAGTGGACGGCTGCGCCGGATGCAGCGCGAAGTGCGGTGCGAACGCACCCGCACTGCACGCGCGACGACATAACAACAGCAGTCGGAACGACACGCCCGATGGCACGACAAGATGCGTGGCAACGTGAAGCGAATCGGCGGCCATCATGGACATGGCTCCAGCCAGACCGGATGAGCCACACCGATCACGGCGGACGCGCTGACCGGCCCAAAATACCGGCTGTCGAACGAGGCCGGGTTGGTCACGCTGAGCAGGAACAATTCGCCAGGCCGAAGCCATCGGCATTGCGGCCAGGATGGCAGCGGCCGGCCCAGCCGGTCGGCAGCCAGGGCGACGGCCACCGGCACGCCGTCGATCCAGACCAGTGCATCGACGATGCAGACGTGTTGCGGCGCGACCGCGCCCACACGTTTGAGAAGCGGCACGCGTGTCGGCAGGTAGCCGCGCTGCGCAGCCAGCGCGGCGGCCTCGGCCGGCAGCGGAACCAGCACGATGCTGCCCACGGACAACGGACGTGGCAGCGAGGCGGTGCGATGGTCGAGCGGATCGATGCGATACCAACCGACCGCCACGCTGTCGGACGGGTTGTAAATCAGGCGCGGCAGCGGTGATACGAAAGCCGCCCAGGCCAGCGCAGCGAGGCCGCAGGCGGACAGTGCAGCCAGCACGAGTCGAGCGCGCAGGCGCGAGCGAGGATGCGGTGCGGCTTCGGCGGAATGTACGGCGGTGGAATGAGCCGTCATGGCAGAGTCCTCCCGGTCAGCCAGGCGGCGTGCCGCTCGGCGCTGTAGTCGGGCAGCGGCAAGCGCGCCGCGAGCCGGTTGCCCAGCGTGCGCCAGTACGCGGGCGACACGGCGGCGGGCGCGATGCCCAGCGCCTCGATGGCGTCGATGCGTTCCAGCACGGCGCGCACGGTGTTGTCGCCCTCGGCGTGCAGCAGCAGGCGTGCGCCCGGCTGCACGCCGGGAATGCGCTGCGCGTCATCCAAAGGCGTGCAAGCCTGCATCACCATGAGCTGCCAGCGGATCGTGCCGTAGTCGTTGGCCTGCCAGCGGATGCGACAGAACACCGCGTTCGGTAGGAACACCGCAACGCTGCGCCAGCGGTCGAGCCGCAGCGTGCGCGCCGGCTCGCCAAAGCGCAGGTAGAGCTTGATCCGGTGCTCCACGTAGGCCAGCGAAACGCGCGTCAGCGGTGTGGAGGCAGGCCGGCCAGTGAGCGCGGCGAAGGACGGCAACGGTGCCGCCGTGGTCGCGATGGCAACAGGTGGGATGGCAGGCAAAGCGGATGGGTTCATGGTGCGTTCTCCCTGCGGTGTTCTGGAAACTCCCGCTCCAGCAAGCCGCGCAGCAGGTCGGCCACGGTCACGCCTTGCGTGAAGGCCGACACCTTGATGCGCGAGCGCATGGCGGGCGTGATGTCGAGGGTCAGGCGAGCGGTGTAGAGATCGCCTTTCTGGAGGTCTTCGGCGCTGCCTTGGCGAATCCACGCCTCGGCGTGCGGATTGGCAGGCGGGCGCGCGCCGATGCCGACGCGCTTGCCAGAGCGTTTGCCGTTGGATGCGGGCTTTGCTGTCATGTCGGCCACCGCAGCAGTTCATCCACCAGTGCGGTGATTTCGCGCGCGGCGGCGCTATCGGGTGCCGTTTCGCGGGCGAGCCGGCCAGCGGCCACGCTGTCGGCGAACACGATGCGCTGGCGTACTTCCGAGCGCAGCGCGGGCAACGGCTGTTCAGCCAATGCTCTGCGTGCTTCGCGCCCGATCACGGTGGTGCTGACGCGCCGGTTAATGACGAAGGCTGCATGCAGTTGCGGCCGGAACACCTGCGCTTCACGGATCAGCGCCACCATCTCGGCGCTGGCCCACAGGTCGTAGGGGCTGGGTTGCACCGGAATCAGCACCCGCTCAGCCGCCAGCAGCGCGGAGCGCGCCAAGGCGGCGATTCGGGGCGGGCCATCAATGACGACGTGATCGGCCCGCCTGGCGAGTTCTGGCACCTCCTGATGCAGAGTCTCGCGTGCGAGGCCCACTGCGCTGAACAGCCTTGGAAGACCTTGTTGGCTGCGGCGTTGCGTCCAGTCCAGGGATGAACCCTGCGGATCGGCATCCAGCAGGATGACCGATTGCCCCCGCATCGCAAGCTCGCCCGCGATGTGGGTGGCGAGCGTGGTCTTGCCCACGCCGCCTTTCTGGTTGAGTAAGGCGACGATCATGGCGCGGCCCTCCAAGCTGGAAAGCTGGCTTGCGCCTGCCTTGCAAAACGGGGTTGTTTCGGGCTTCTGGCTTGCTGCGCTCTCTGCCTTTCGGCAGTTGTCCACCGAAACGGCGCGCTTCTACTAAAAGTTAGAGAATTTAAGTTAGGAAAGTTAAGGGAGGCCAAAACCCGCGCCGTTATTGGCTTTGCGACGGATTGGCACGCCTGATAGCACGATAGTCCCACGCCTGATAGCACGATACCTGGCACGCCTGATAGCACGAGCCCGTCCACAGGCTTTGCCTCGGTTATCCCCGTGCCGTGTACGGCACGGGCCGGAAGGTCAACAGTTCGATGCCATCCAACCGCTCGATGCCCAGGACATAACCGGGCAGCGACTGCCGCGCCACCAGCGCGCGCAGGTCGCAGGCGAAGTCGTAGGGTTTGGCCGTGCTTCCCGATTTGCGGTGCAGGTGCCGAAAGTCGAACTGCCAGCCACCGGGCTGGCGTCCGCCATGCTTGCGTACCAGCCGGTACAGCCACCGCTCGATGCCGCCCGTCAGCCGGAAATACGCCGGGTCGATGGTCAGCACCAGGGCCGCATCCAGCACGCCGGCATAGAACCAGTCCGGCAGGATCAGCTCGATACCCAAGGGTGTGCCGTGAGCATCGGCCAGTTCCTTCCATTCGTTGATCCACGAGAAGCGGTGCAGGCGCCGCCCGGTCGTCTCGCGGATGGAGGTGGCCACCGTGGTGGACTGCAAGCGATCCAGGGCCGCTTTGAAGCGCTGGTAGTCGCGCAGCGACGTACCGCGCCCGATGAAGCGCAGGATCTCGTAGGGCGTGGCCTGCATCAGGCGCGAGGGGCGCAAGCCCGCATCGCGCGCCTCCACGATCTGGCTGGCGGCCCAGATCAGCACGTCCGCATCCCAGATCGTGGCAATGCCGTGCTCGGCCGTGCCTTCCACGCGGATCGTCACGCCGCTGGTGCGGAAGTCGATCGGCGCCGTGCGCCGCGACTTCGCCAGCGAGAAGAAAGGAAAGGCCATCAGGTCCTGGCTGTCGCGCGGCGCCATCTCGCCCGGCAAGGCGCGGAACAGGTCGAGCTGTTCTCGCTCCTGCGACGGTCGCTGCCGTGGTGGCAGCGATGGACTGGACATGGCGAAGGCCACCCGCGCGCCAGCGATCAGCGCGCACGGCTGTCCGCCGAGTGTTGCTCGGCGTACTCGGGATCGGAAGTCGTCTCGAAGCTGCGGTCGGAGGCCCAGGCATCAAGGTCAGCCACGGCGTACATGACGCGGCGGCCGAACTTGCGAAAGCGCGGGCCACCGCCGATCACGCGCTGCTTTTCCAGCGTGCGCGGCGACAGGCGCAGGTAGTCGGCGGCTTCGTCGTTGGTTAGATAGCGCTGGGGTTGCGCAGCGGGAGTGGTGTTGGTTGCGGGAGCGGCGGCAGGCCGCAAGGGAGCAGGACGCATGGTGAGAACCTCCATCGGTTGCAAAGCTCCGGCCACACAGCGCAGCCGGATGGAGGCAGTCTCAGAAAACGCGGCTGTTCTGCTCAGGGTCGATCTGCGCTGGATGCAGAACGACCCTTCTCAAGCGGCGGAAGTTGTGCTAAGCGGCGATAGCCGCCGCGCATCAACGCATCGCCGCGCTGCACCAGGCGGCGCACCTTGGAGCGCAGGCCGCCGTCGCTGTACCAGTCGGCGGCCGCGTCCTCGCCGAATAGTCCTTCGGCGATTTCGCGCAAGGACGCGCCCGCCAGGGCCGCATCGAGCGCCTGCAAGGTGTGCAGTTCCTGTAGCGCCGACAGCGATGGCCGCACCGATGCCGCCGCCGCAGGCGTGGCATCAGCGGCAGTCGCGAGCTGTTGCAGCATGGCGGCCAGCCCCTGCAACTGCGCGCAGGCGCGGATGGCATAGGCGAAGGCCATGCCATCGGCCAGGCCAGGCGCGATGGCCAGCCGCAGGCTGTAGCCCGGCCAACGCAGCACCAGCATCAGCCGCTTGCCGTCATGGATCAGGCACTTGCTGCCGGGCAGACTCCAGAACGAGAAGACGATGGCGTCCATTGGCGGATCAGCGTCCGGGTAGAGCTGGAGCACGCCATCGTGGTCGGGGAACCAGGCTGGGTGCGCGTCACGCGCATCCAGTTTTGGGTCTTCCAGCAGACGCAAGCCCCAGCGATGCGCCGTATCGGATCGGCGACGACGGCGCAGCCAGTCGAGCCGGTAATCAGGATTGCGGCGCAGGTACTCCCAGGCCAGCGCCAGGCCATCGAGGTGCAGTGTGTAGAGATAGGCTGCCGTGGGATACCAGGGTTCGGTGTGATGCTCGGCCATGGCGAAGGCTCCTGTCGAAGATCAGGAACGTCGCCATGACGAAAGTCCGGGAGCTACCGTATCAACACCAAAACATCATCGGAATCGGGGTAAGCTGTAACCATTGGTAGTCAAGACCGATTGGCTCCGGGCAATTGCGAAATTCGTCCGAATGCGACGCCCGCACGGCTCCAAATTGCCGCGCGTTACAGGACACCGTGCCGCAGCCCGCATGAAAGATCGTGACTGTTTTAGTCACGGAGGCACAGGTTTGAAGCAAGAGTTCGGATTCAGACCGGCCAGGTCTGATGCCAGACTGAAATAGTCTCAATGCGCCCGGCTTGGCCGGGGCGCGAACGGTTCAATCGACGATGGAACCGTTCTCCTGCGCCAGCCGCAGATATTCCGACAGCGAGCGCGCCGCCTGGAAATACCGATCGCGCATCACGGGCTGCTGGCGCGGCCCGACGATGGAGCCCAGATCGGACAGCTTCACCTGGCCCAGCTCGGGCATGCTGATTCCCAGGTCGATCAGGCCGTAGGCCGTGTCCCCATCGGCGGGATCAAGCGCGGCCAGCAGCCAGGTGGCGTGCGCGTCGGGAGTGAACAGCCGCACCACGGGCAGCGGGTCGATGGCCCGGCCAGCGGCGCGGGTCTGGCCGTGGGTCAGCAACTGCCTGCGCTCGTTCTCGGTGATGAGTCGGTTCATGGATGGCCCCTTCATCATTGACACAAATCCGCCAAAGTGTGAAAGCGTAAAGCTGTATCGATGGATTTGAGAAAAAGCACGGATGCGGTTTTGCGGTTCTGTCGGAATCTACAAACGCGGATTTGCGTAAAAACGCAGAAGCACGAAAAGGATCAGATTCATTTATGAGTTAAAGATAACGTGGTTTTAATTGTGCTGTGACTTGACGCTTCTGTCTATGCAGAAGCGAACTGTCCAGCGTGGCCGACCGGCCGGCGCCACCACCTTCGACGCCGAGTTGGCCCTGGCCTTCGGCGCGGCGGTGCGTGCGCTGCGGTTGGAGCGTGGGGTCGCGCAAGAATCGCTGGCGCACCTCGCCGGCATTGAGCGTTCGCACATGGGCAAGGTCGAGCGCGGCGAGCACATGCCCACGTTGGCGATCATCTTCAAGATCGCTGGCGCGCTTGAATGCAGCACGACAGTGCTGATGAGCAAGACCGAAGGCCAGCTTGCTGCGGCCCGGTCGTAGCGATAGGAACCCGCCCTTGTGACAAGGCGCTGACCTGGCCGATCCGGCGCAGCCGGTTCGGGGCATTCAGGGGTGCCAAGCTCTGCGCGGCGGGGATAGCCCCTTGGGCTTTCCCCTGGAGGCAAGCGCCAGCGCGCAGCGCCGCAGGCGCGAAGGCGTGAGGGATTGATGCCGAATGGCCGTGACGACAAAGGCGGCACGGGGCGCAGCCCGAAAGCCTGACGGCGCATCGCGCCGACACGCCATGCATTTGCCTCTGCGAACGCAAGCCATGGTCTTTCCGAAAGGTCGAATCATCCCGAAACAGCTATTTGAAGGTCACACCTTCCTGGCTGTCGATATGGCACAGCAGCACTGCGCCCCGCCGCCATGGACGGGGTGCTGGGTGGCCGTCAGGCCACCTGCGGCTTGCTGCGCGACCAGATCAGGTTGTGCGTGCCGTCTTCTTCCTCGATCAGGCGGGCATAGACCGTTGCCGGGAACGAAGGATCGTCGAGGGTCACGGACACGTAGGCCCGTCCGGCCTCGCTGGTCTTCTTCCACCCCGCGCCCACGTCATAACCCGTCGCTTGGATGCGGAAGTCGGGGGCGTTCTCGTTGCCGCTCTTGTCATTGGGCACGAACTTGGCCTTGACGCTGAGCGTCAGAGTGCGAAGTGAGCCGGTGTAGCCGTCTTTGTCTGCGGTGAAGGTGCCGATGTTGGCCATGGTGTTTCTCCTTTCGGTTGAACAAGGTTCGCGCCCATCGCGTCCTTGTTGTGATCCGGCCGGCGGGGGACGGGCGGGCTGCACCGCTTGCGGTCGAAACGCAGTGGAGAACCGGGAGGCGCAAAGAATTTGTCCCGCGAGGAATGCGCCGAACGCAGTGACAAAGCAGGGGAAATTGTTTGCGCCTCCTGGTTGCAGCCATGAAGCCCGAGGCGCAGCCGCGCCACCGCCAGGATTCACAACAAGACAAGGACGCCCTGGGCCGATCCGCCCCGAAAGGAGTTATGGCCGGCTCGGCATCCCCGCATGAAGGCTTCACTGGCTCGCTCCCTGATGCGGGCCAAGGCAACGTTCCGACGACAGGCGAGGGCGCCCCTGCCGCACCTTGCGATGCCGATCTTGAAGCGTGGCGTGGAAGCTGCATAGCGAGGTCGAGCGGTGTGTCCGTGAACCATCCTTCGTGATGCGATGGACGAGAACCACCAGCGTCGAGGGCGGCACACATTCGCACAACCTGCAGCAGCAAGCTACGGCGTATGCACCGCGCCCTGGCCGTTGCGGCGGGGCGCTGGCTTGGCCGATCCGGCACAAGCCGGTTCGGCGGGTTACAGGGGCGCCAAGCATCGCGCGGCGGGGATGGGCCGCAAGGCCGATCCCCTGGAGGCAAGCGTCAGCGCGCAGCGCCGCAGGCGCGAAGGCGTGAGGGATTGGAGCCGAATGGCCGTGACGACAAAAGCGGCACGGGGCGAAGCCCGCAAAGCCCGGCGGCGCATTGCGCCGACACGCCCGGGTCGTTCTATATGTTGGAAGGAAACAGATGCAGATGCTGGCCTGAAGTGACGTCGGTACTGCTTCGCCTTCCCGTCAGTCAGCTTCTGGTTCGTGCCCCAGCTTGATCGCGTGAATACGCGCTTCGATGGCGTCGTCCTGCACGCGTATTGAGTCGAGGCGTTCCAGCAGGAAATCCTCGCGAATGACCTCCACGACCGTCGTTTTCCGATCTTCGCCGTCGTGCCAATTGAATTCCAGTCTGGCAAGTGGCACTTCTTGCAGTTGCACCGCCCCGTCTGCGGTCACCTTCGCGGTGAGAAGCTGGCCGCTCACGACCACCATCGGGTGCCAGAAGAACAAACGCCAATACCGCCCTGTCTCCTCTGTGATCCACGCGCTGAACGCACCTACTTCGTCTTCCGTGTACTGGCTGGCCTTGAGCAGCGACGAGTAGATGTCATCGGGTTGACATGCCGTGAACTCGTCCTGACCATGCAGCTTGCTTAACGCGCAAATCTCCGAGAACAGGTTGTGCCAGTCCGCTGCCCTCTCCTCGTAGGGCTGAATCTGATCGAGGAAGGGGCAAGGAACCGGGCTTGTGCCGAACTTGATGTAGCTCTCGAAGTCTGCGTTGGGCGTCGAGGGCCGCTCCGTCAGGAGAACAATGGGAAAAGCGTTGTTGATGGTTTGGATCACGAACGTCGTCTTGACGCAAACGCCGCGTCGATTCAGTCCACCAGCGGTTTCCGCCGTAAGATCGATTCCCCGCGCCTTGCCGTGAATGTCTTTGTGCGTGACGTTCGGCTCCACGAAGAAGTCTGCCGCCGTGAGCGCGCGCACAACACGAGACTTCATCAGGTATCCCGAGCGTTCGAGGGATTCGCGAATAACGTCGATTGGGATTGGCTGTTCTGCAGGCATGACTGGATTGTGCCGCCTGCGATGATCTTTCCACGCAGCGCATATGTGGGGATGCCTTTAACGCCGTTGCCTAAGCCACCGAAGGCGGCGGCGCGATGTCCTGGCTGTTCGGCTTCAACACCGGGCGCGGCCACCGCCGCGCCCGGATTTTTGACCCCACCGGCCCCAGGTCGAATGAACTGGGGCCGGTGCGGATCGCGGCTATTCTTTCGTTTCGATGAGCCACCACACGGCACGCGGCAAGGCGCGGCCCGTGATGGGGTGAATGTCCGTGAGGTCGGCGTGGGCCGTCCAGCCCGAGGGCGGACGGTAGCTGCGCACGTCGCCATCGCCGTCCCAGCGGCGGGCGCGCACTGTTCCAGGTGCATAGATCGCCGCCATGCGCGGGCGGGGTGTGGTGGTGCGGATCATGGGTGGTTCTCCTTGAAAGCGAAGCGCCCCGGTCGAAGCCGGGGCGCTTGCCTTCGGTGCAGATCAAGCGGCCAACGCCTCGGCGGCTTCTTCAGCGCCGTCCTGCTCCGCATCCTGCGGGCCTTCCTCGGGCGCGTCCTCCTGCGCTTCCGCCTTGAAGATGGCAGGCATCCAGCCTGTACCATCGGCCAGCCGCTCGGCTGCGTTGGTAATGTCGGCCTTCTTGAGTTTCGCCAGCCGGGCGACGTGCTCCGGTGCGTACTCGCCCACGGCTTGGAGAATCGCAGCCTTCGGCACATGCCGGAAATACCCCTCGGCGGTCGGCTTCCACCACGCGGCCATATCCAGCCGCACGGCCTGCGCCAGTTCCGCGCCGGGTTGGTGCTGCGTCGCACGCGGCGTCACCACGTCCACCGTGACAGCCACGCATACCGCCAGCAGCCGCACCAGTTCGTCTTGCGATTTCGCCAGCAGCGCGGCGAGCAGTTCGGCGCTGTCCTCCGGCAGGGCTTTACCGGTCACCTGTTGCAATTCGCGCAGCGCCACGGCGGCAGGCGATTCCGGCCAGTCCGGGGCCATGCCTTCCAGCCGGTCTTGCACGGTCAGGCGCACGCCCAGCGGCAGGTCGTGCCCGTAGGGGCGTTCCTGCAAGACGGCTTGCACCATGCCATGCACCAGCGCGGCCAGCGCCACTTGCGGATGCCGTGCGACTTCGATTTGCAGCGCGGCGGTGCGGTGCGCGCTCAAGCGCTGGGCCAGCCGGTCGGAGATAGCGGCCTTGGGGGCTTCATCGTTCTCGCGTTCGTCGTCGTTCTCGGCCCCGCCTTCCACGCTGCCGAAACCCTGCCGCAGCTTTTCCAGCGTGCGCAGTGCCTTCGCTTCGGCCTCGCGCAGCAGCCCGCGATGAATCACGACCTCGCCGTTGCGGTCGATGGTGACGATGGCGCCGGCTGCGGCCTTCACGTTCGGGCTGTAATCTTGCAAGCCATCTTCCAGCGCCTGCAACTGCTCGCCCAGGGCTTCGCCTTCCTCTTGCAACGCGTCGGCCTTGTCCTCGTCCTCGGCGTCCAGCACGGCATCCATGGCTTCGGCCAGTTCGTGCAGCTTGGCTTGCAGCTTCTCGATGCGCTGCGCTTCGCGCTTGCCCGGCACACGCCGTTCCCTCGGGGCACGCTGGAAGGCTTGCAGGTCGGCATAGGTGGCGGCGGGTGCTGCATCCACCCAGGCCCATCCTTCGGCTTTCACCTCGGCGGCGATGCCCACCAGCTTGTCTTGCGCCAGCCGTTCCAGCAGCGCGGCATCGGTTAGGTACACGCCCGCATCGCCCTCCGCGAACAGGTCGCGGCGCACGCCACCGCCTGCGGCCTCGTAGGCGTCCAGCCCGACGAATCGCACCAGCGGATGCCGGTAAGCATCAATCTCGCGCTCGGTGAGGCGTTCGCGCAATGCGGACGGACTGCGTTGCCACTGCAGCGCATCGTAGAACGCGCTTTCCTGCGCGGCGTGGTCATCGGTGATGGAAAGCGCCATCAACTGATCGAGCGCCACGGTATCGGCCCGGTAGTCGGCCATCAGCCGGGGCGAAACATTCGCCAGCTTCAAGCGCCGCTGCACCACCAGCGGCGTAACGCTGAAATCCGCTGCAATGTCTTCAATCGGTCGGCCTTCGGCCACCAGTGCGGCGAAGGCTTCAAACTGGTCTGCCGGGTGCATGGCTTCGCGCTGCACGTTCTCGGTGAGGCTGGCGGTGCGGGCCGTGCCATCGACCACGCGCAAGCAAGGCACCTCCCAATCCTTGGCGATGCGGTGTTTCTTTGCCAGCAGCTTGAGGGCGACCAGCCTGCGGCCACCGGCGACCACCTCGTAATGCAGGCCATCTGCGGCGGGAATCACGATCAGGTTTTGCAGCAGGCCCACGCGCTGGATGGAAGCGGCCAGTTCGGGGATGGACATGCGCTGGGCCTTGCGCACGTTGCGGCCCGTGGGGCGCAGCACCAACCGCGACAGCGGAACCAGAATCATGTTCTTGCTCGGGTCGGCGGCTTCCAGCGGGACAGCGGCGGCGGTATTGACGGCGCGGGCTTCGGTTTGGGTAACGGCGTTCATGGTGTATCTCCAATCAAATGAAACAGACAGGGAATGGAGGGGAAACCGTCCCTCCGGCGGGAACATGTCGAGAAGGGGTCAGACCTTGAGCTGGCGCATGCCATCGGCCAGCAGCCACAGGGCGCGGTTCAGGCGAATGTCGGAATCAATGCCCTGCACGGGGCGGGTTTGCTGCCTGCGGCCATTGGCGGCGCGGCCATGCAATCCACCCTTGGTCAGGTTCTCTTGCGCGCGGTTGAACACGCTCCACAAGTCCGGGCGGCGATCCTCGAAGCGGCGCGGCATCAGGATTTGCGATTCCGTGATGGGGGCTGGCTTGTCGGGGTCGTCGTACTTCAACGCCAGCGCCGCGCGGGCGAACACTTCGGCTTCGCCATCGTCCAAGGTGATGCCGCGCATCAGGTCGCGGGATTCCTTGACCCGCTCGAAGCCGCTCAATACCTGATAAGCGCCCTCGATGACGTGCCCGGCCACATTGCCTTTGAGGGGCACGCGCACATCTGCAAAGGTGTCGCCACACACCAGCCCATTGGTACAGATAAAGCGGAACTGACCAGCCAGCATCTGGTAACTGCTGGTGCCATCGTGCGAGTTCAGCAACACGATTTCGTTAGCTTCCGCGCCGTTGATCTGGCTGGCGTGCCTCAGGCGCAGCAGGTGTTTCGTGTGCTCGCGCCGCCCCTCGTTGCGCACACGGGTCTGGCACACCATGAAGGGCTGGAATCCTTCTTTCCGAAGCTCGGTCAAAACCGTGGCCGTGGGGATATAGGCGTACCGCTCGGAACGGCTTTGGTGCGGGGCGTCCGCGAAGATGGACGGGGCCACCCTGCGAATCTGGTCATCGGACAGCGGGTGATCGCTGCGCAGCGCGGGGGAATGGTTTGCGAAACGGGATGCGAGTTGCATGATCTTTCTCCTGACAAAGTTGGCTGTTGAAGAAAACCGCACACCGGATTCCTAGATTCGAAGCCCAGCCTTTGTGGCTGTTCGGTGCGGTCGGCACGAAGAACCCGGTTGGCCTCGTTGCCACCGTCTTTCCTGAGTTCATCGCCCGCGACGAAAGGGAGCCCGTGGACGGGGGCCGTCAAGGAGACAAGCGCAGGGTTGGTGCGGCCCGCAGGCACAGCCGAGGACTCGGCCCTGCGCGCCTTGACGGCACACGGCCGCGGGCTACAGTCGCGAGCAAGGTGATGGAGTCAGGAAAGACGGCTGGACAGGCAACGGCCACTTCCAACGCCGACCGCACGGCAAGCGCAAGCGCGCAGGCCCGAAGCTGGAAGCCGGGCCGGAGGCGTCAGCCGAGCAGCGCGAGGGAACGATGGAAGCCCGAATGGGGCGAGACTCGCGCAGCGAGGCTCGATGCGCAGCACGAGAGCGCGACCGGCCATGTTTCTTGGCCGGGGACGCCCGGACTTCAAGGCTCGATGCACAAGCTCATTCGCCAAGCATCGGGAAGCAGTGTCAGTTGTGCCGGTGGCTACTGCGGTCTGGCCGATCCGGCTCAGCCGGTTCGGCGGTCTTTGAGGGGCGCCAAGCATCGCGCGGCGGGGATAGCCAGCAGGGCTTTCCCCTGGAGGCAAGCGTAGCGCGCAGCGCCCCGTCAGGGCGCAGGCTGGATTCCGCAACCGGCATCCACGGCGAAGTCGAGTTCAGGTAGTAGCGCCTGCCACGCGCATACAGCCCCGAAGGCTCGGTGGGCTGGTAGAACCCGGTGACGCGACGTCGGAACTGCGCGCCAAACTCGTTGGTGTAGATCGCCGCGTCGCCGACCTTGAAGCGCAGGGGCTGGCTGTTCTCCGGCGCGAACGGCTTGAGCGCATCGTGCTGCGCGGTGATTTCGATGATGTAGTCGTGATGGCTGCTCATGGCATTGATCTCCATTGATGGTTGAGAAGCGCAAGGAGCGCCTTGCGGCGCTCCCAGGGCCGGGTCAGACAACGATCCGCCCGGCCAGCCGCGCATCGCGCGCATAGGCGCTCAACCGCTTTTCGGCCCGGAAAGACAGGTCACGCTCGATCGGCAGGCCCAGTCGGCCGCGCAAGGCCGCAATCTCCGCCATGCTGACCCAGCCGATTTCCGGTGTCCCCAGGCCCAGGTCGCAAAGACCAAAGGCGTGGTCGTGGTCATCGGGATCAATTTCGGTCAGCAGCCAGGTCGCGCCTGCGTCCGGCGTGAACAGCTTGACCACGGGGGCCGGATCGAAGTCCGGGTTCTCCAAGGATTCGCGGCCGTTGGCCAGCAGCACGATGCGCTGCTCGTCAGTGATGAGTGCGTTGTTCATGGTGAACTCCTGAAGGGTTGCCGGGCGGAATTGCCCGACCCTTCCGGGGCACGGCGCAGCGCAAGCAGTCAGGGGTCAACGACGGCCGCCAGGACGCAAGCGCCATCGGCGCGCAGCCCTTGACGGCGAGCACGCCGTGGCACGATGAAGGGAACAGCAAGACCGCCTCCCTTGCACCTCCATATGCGTCGGTTTTAGGCGAGCAGAGCACCCAGGTCGGAGGCGCCAGGGGGCATAGCCGGATGGCCGTGATTCGACACGAAGCGCGGGACACAGCCCGCGAACCCGACGGCGGCACGCCGGGGCGCCACGAGGTTCTGTTTGCTGGTTTCTTGCGCAATGATTCAATAAATGTTGTATTATCGAACCATGAACGAAGATCAAGCTGTTTCCGCCCTCGGTGCCCTGGCCCACACCCAACGCCTGCGCGTGTTCCGCGCCCTGGTCGTCGCAGGCCCCGAGGGGCTGACGCCCAGCGTCTTGGCAGACCAGCTCGACGTGGCCCGCAACTCTCTGTCCTTCCATCTGAAGGAGCTGGCTCACGCTGGCCTCGTCACCATCGAACAGCAAGGGCGCAACCTGATCTATCGCGCCGACTTCGCGCAGATGAACAGTCTGCTTGGCTACATGACCGAGCACTGCTGCCAGGGCGGCGTATGCGAAGTCACTGAATCTCCCTCCACCTGTGCCTCCTGCTGAAAGGAACTCTCCATGAAGCGCTTCCACGTCCACCTGCACGTCGATGACTTGAACCGCAGCATCGGCTTCTATTCCCAACTATTCGCGGCGCAGCCTGCGCGCGTCGAAGGCGACTACGCGAAGTGGATGCTCGAAGACCCGCCGGTCAACTTCGCCATCTCCACGCGCGGCAACAAGCCGGGCATCGACCACCTGGGCATCCAGACTGACGACGCCGAGGAACTGGCCGCCTTGAAACTCCGCGCACAAGCCGCCGACATGGAGTTGCTCGACGAAGGCACGACCACCTGCTGCTACGCACGCAGCGAGAAGCATTGGGTCACCGATCCGCAGGGTATTGCCTGGGAGCACTTCCACACGTTAGGCAGCATCCCGGTCTTCCATGAGGCGGCCTCAGTCACGACACCGATCACCGCACCGGCTTGCTGCACAGCAAGCCCCCGTTCTTCCTGCTGTTGAGAAAGCACACCATGACCACAAAGGCCACATACAACGCACTGTTCATCTGCACGGGCAATTCCGCACGCTCCATCCTCGCCGAAGGCATCCTCAACGAACTGGGCCAAGGGCGCTTTCGGGCGTACTCGGCAGGTAGCCAGCCCAAGGGCGAAGTGCATCCGCTGGCGCTCGCCACGCTGGAGAGGCTGCACATGCCAACGACTGGCTACCGCAGCAAAAGCTGGGATGAGTTCGTAGCGCCGGGGGCGCCGGTGTTCGACTTCATTTTTACCGTCTGCGACAACGCCGCCGGCGAGGCGTGCCCGTTTTGGCCGGGCAAGCCGGTATCGGCTCACTGGGGCGTGCCCGATCCGGCAGCCGTCGAAGGCAGCGAAGAACAACGACTCAAAGCGTTCAAGGATGCCGCGCTGATCTTGCGCCGCCGCATCGAGCTGTTTCTCTCGCTGCCACTGCAACGCCTGGACGCCATGTCGCTGCAACGCGAGTTGCGAAACATCGGCCAAGAGTGAAGAGCGTCACTTCATCAACAACCAATTTGAAAGGACACCCCATGCCAAACATCCAGATTTTCGACCCGGCGCTATGTTGCAGCACCGGCGTATGTGGCGTTGAAGTGGATCAAAACTTGGTGAACTTCGCCGCCGATGTGGATTGGGCCAAGCAAAACGGTGCTCAGGTCGAACGCTTCAACCTGGCACAGCAACCCCTCGCTTTCGCCGAAAACCCGACAGTGAAAGGCTTTTTACAACGCTCGGGCCAAGAGGCGCTGCCCCTGGTTCTGGTTGATGGTGAGGTGGCCTTGGCCGGCCGCTACCCCAGCCGAAGCGAATTGACCCGCTTGGCAGGCATCGAGGCGCCCGAAGCCTCGCCAGCCCAAAACGCCTGCTGCTCTGGCGGCCGCTGCTGCTGAACAAGGAGATCCCATGCACTTCCTGACCCAGCCGCCTCGCTTCCTGTTTTTCACCGGCAAAGGGGGCGTCGGCAAAACCTCCATCGCCTGCGCAACGGCCGTGCAACTGGCGACCCAGGGCAAGCGTGTCCTGCTCGTCAGTACCGACCCGGCTTCCAACGTGGGGCAGGTTTTCGGCGAACGCATCGGAAACCACATCACGACGATTGCCGCCGTGCCGAATCTATGGGCACTGGAAATCGACCCGCAGGCAGCCGCGCAAGCGTACCGTGACCGCATAGTCGGCCCAGTGCGAGGCGTGTTGCCCGATGCGGTAGTGGATGGCATCGAAGAATCCCTGTCGGGTGCCTGCACCACGGAAATCGCCGCCTTCGATGAGTTCACGGCCCTGCTGACCGATGCGGCGCTGACGCAGGATTACGCGCACATCATTTTCGACACAGCCCCTACCGGCCACACCATCCGCCTGCTGCAACTGCCGGGCGCATGGAGTGGCTTTCTGGAAGCAGGCAAAGGCGATGCGTCGTGCTTGGGACCGCTGGCGGGCCTGGAAAAACAGCGCAGTCAGTACAAGGCTGCGGTAGAGGCGTTGGCCGATCCCTTACGCACTCGTCTAGTGCTGGTTGCCCGTGCGCAGCGCCCCACGCTGCGCGAGGCGGCCCGCACCCATGAAGAACTGGCCGCTATCGGCCTGTCGCAGCAACACCTGGTCATCAACGGCGTATTCCCTGCCGGTGAGGCCGAAACCGATACGCTTGCCGCTGCCATCTACGAAAAAGAGCAGGCTACGCTGGCCGCCATTCCGTCTGTCCTCCAGGCGTTGCCTCGGGATCAGATCGCGCTCAAGCCGTTCAACCTCGTGGGCCTTGATGCCCTGCGCCACCTGCTGGTTGATACCGACGCCACGCATGGCGCCGATGCCATCGAGCTGCCTACCCGGATCAATGCGCCAGACTTGTCCACCCTGGTCGATGAGATCGCCGTCGATGGACACGGGCTGGTCATGGTGATGGGCAAGGGCGGCGTGGGCAAGACCACGCTGGCCGCCGCCATCGCCGTGGAGCTGGCGGGCCGGGGGCTGCCCGTCCACCTGACCACCTCTGACCCGGCTGCGCATCTGGCCGATACCCTGGAAGGCTCGCTACCCAATCTGGTACTCAGCCGCATCGACCCCCAAGAAGCCACGGCGCGCTACCGCCAGCATGTGATGGACACCAAGGGCGCGCAACTCGATGCCGAAGGCCGCGCGCTGTTGGAAGAAGATCTGCGCTCACCCTGCACCGAGGAAATCGCGGTGTTCCAGGCGTTCTCCCGCGCCATCCGCGAAGGGGGCAGGAAGTTCGTGGTGATGGACACCGCGCCCACGGGCCACACTTTGCTGTTGCTCGACGCCACCGGCGCATACCACCGCGACATCGCCCGGCAGATGGGTGAGACGGGCGTTCACTTCACGACGCCGATGATGCAGTTGCAAGACCCGAAGCAGACCAAGGTGCTCATTGTCACCCTGGCCGAAACCACGCCCGTGCTGGAAGCGGCCAACCTGCAAGACGACCTGCGCCGCGCGGGCATCGAGCCGTGGGCCTGGATCGTTAACAACAGCGTGGCGGCCGCACATCCGCATTCCCCGCTGCTGCGCCAGCGCGCACGCAACGAGTTGCGGGAAATCGACGCCGTGGCCACACAACATGCCCGACGCCATGCTGTCGTGCCGCTTCTGACCGAAGAGCCGGTGGGAGTGGAGCGTCTGCGGGCTTTGGCAAACAGGAAAACCTCATGAATCACGACAGTCCCCAAAGCGGGCATTCGATGCTGAACACGCCATCGCGCCTGTCCTTCCTGGATCGCTATCTCACCGTCTGGATTTTCGCCGCGATGGCGCTGGGTGTTGCATTGGGCACGTTCTTCGACGGCTTGCCCGATGCGCTCAATGCGCTCTCGATCGGCACGACCAACGTCCCGATCGCCATCGGCCTGATCCTGATGATGTACCCGCCGCTGGCCAAGGTGCGCTACGAGACGCTACACGAGGTCTTCGCCGACCGGCGCGTGCTGCTGCTGTCACTGGTGCAGAACTGGATCATCGGGCCGGTGCTGATGTTCGTGCTGGCGGTGATTTTCCTACGCGACCAGCCGGAATACATGACCGGCCTGATCCTGATTGGACTGGCACGCTGCATCGCTATGGTGCTTGTGTGGAACCAGTTGGCGCGTGGTGATAACCAGTACGTCGCGGGCCTGGTCGCCTTCAATTCGATCTTCCAGATCCTGTTCTTCTCGACCTACGCCTGGTTCTTCCTGTCGGTGCTGCCGCCTGTGTTCGGCCTGCAAGGCAGCGTCATCGACGTGGGCTTTTGGACGATCACCGAGGCGGTACTGATTTACCTGGGCATCCCGTTCCTGGCCGGCTACCTGACCCGGCGCTCGCTGATTCGACGCAAGGGCCAGGACTGGTACGAGCGTGCATTCCTGCCGCGGATCAGCCCCATCACGCTGGCGGCGCTACTGTTCACCATCGTGGCCATGTTTAGCCTCAAAGGTGCCGACGTGGTGCGCCTGCCGATGGACGCGCTAAAGATTGCCGTGCCGCTGACACTCTACTTCGTGATCCAGTTCCTCATCAGTTTCTTCATGGGCCGGCTGATCCAGGCCGACTACCCACGCACCACCGCCATCGCCTTCACTGCCGCAGGCAACAACTTCGAGCTGGCCATCGCCGTGGCTATCGCGTCGTTCGGCCTGGCTTCGCCTGTCGCCTTCACCACGGTGATCGGGCCGCTGGTGGAAGTGCCGGTGCTCATCCTATTGGTGCATGTCGCCTTGCGGTTGGGCCGCCGGTGGCGGCTCAAGGGCGCCAGCATGTATTCCGCCAACCCCACGAATCCCTGAACCGAGGCAATGGCATGAGCCAGATCACCATCTATCACAACCCCGACTGCGGTACGTCGCGCAACGTGCTGGGCTTGATTCGCAACAGCGGCGAAGAGCCGACCATCATCGAATACTTGAAAACACCGCCCGACCGCGAGACGCTGAAAACGCTGATCGCCGCGATGGGCGTGCCAGTGCGTGCGGTGCTGCGCGAGAAAGGCACACCTTATGCGGAATTGGGCCTGGATGACTCCAAATGGAGCGACGAACATTTAATCGACTTCATGCTCCAGCACCCCATCCTCATCAACCGCCCCATCGTGGTCACGCCGCTGGGCACACTGCTGTGCAGACCTTCGGAAGCGGTGCTGGGCATCCTGCCCCAGCCGCAGCGCGGTGCATTCAGCAAGGAAGACGGCGAAGCCGTCGTGAATGCGGAAGGCCGCCGTGTCTGAATCCAGAATCGACCTGCCCAATATCGACACCGCGCTGTTCCATCAACCCGATGCCCAGCGGTTGATGCCGCCCGAGCGCGTCACGCACGCGCCGCGCTTCCTGCTGCTCTATGGCTCGCTGCGCGAACGCTCGTTCAGCCGCCTGGCTGCCGAAGAATCGGCGCGCATCCTACGCGCGCTCGGCGGTGAGACACGGATGTTCAACCCCTCGGGTCTGCCGTTGGTGGACGATGCGCCGCACGATCACCCAAAGGTCAGGGAACTGCACGAACTGGTGCAATGGGCCGAAAGCA
>NZ_DAMCAM010000003.1:0-102276 GCF_032059615.1 Melaminivora sp.
GGCCTGGTCATCGTCAACACCGGCGACGGCAAGGGCAAGAGCACGGCCGCCTTCGGCCTGGCGTTCCGCGCCACCGGCCGGGGCAAGGCCGTCAAGGTGTTCCAGTTCATGAAGGTGCCCACGGCGCGCTTCGGCGAGCACCGTCTGGCCGAGCAGGTGGGGCTGCCCGTGGAGGGCCTGGGCGACGGTTTTTCGTGGAAAAGCCGTGACCTGGAGCAGTCCGCCCAGCTGGCGCGCGATGGCTGGGCCAAGGCGCGCGAGGCCATCCTGTCGGGCCAGTATTTCCTGGTGGTGCTCGACGAGGTCACCTATCCGCTGATCTACGGCTGGCTGCCGCTGCAGGACGTGCTGGACACCCTGGCGCAGCGTCCGCGCGACGTGCACGTGTGCCTGACGGGGCGGCGCTGTCCGCAGGAAATCATCGACGTGGCCGATACGGTGACCGAGATGAAGCTCATCAAGCACGCCTTCCAGGCCGGCATCCCGGCGCAGCGCGGCATCGAGGACTGAAACAGCACGGCCCGGGCCCCATGGGCACAATGGCGCCATCCCTTTTTTTACCCAGGAGATCGCCATGCCGCTCGTCTCGACCCACATCCCCACGCCCCTGGGCGACATGCTCGCCGTGGCCTCGCCGCAGGGCCTGTGCCTGCTGGAGTTCGTCGGCCAGAAGGGCGTGGAGCGCGAGCTGGCGCAGGTCGAGGCCGCGCGCGGCGGGCCGGCGGTGCAGGGCAGCAACGCCATCCTGGATCAGGTGCGGCAGCAGCTGCAGGAATATTTCGCCGGCGAGCGGCAGGACTTTGCCGTGCCGCTGGACCTGGTGGGCACGCCGTTCCAGCTCAAGACCTGGCAGGCCCTGCTGGCCATTCCCTTCGGCCAGACGCGCAGCTACGCCGAACAGGCGCGCCACATCGGCCAGCCCACGGCCACTCGCGCGGTGGCGGCGGCCAACGGCTGCAACAAGGTCTCCATCGTCGTGCCGTGCCACCGCGTGATCGGCAGCGACGGCAGCCTGACCGGCTTCGGCGGCGGGCTGCCGCGCAAGCAGGCGCTGCTGGCGCTGGAAGGCCGGGTGCGGGCGCCGGCGCTGGTGTGAGCCGGGGCGCGCTTGACCTGCAGAAGAAAAAAAGCCCTTGAACATCAAGGGCTTGGGCCATTTCTGGCGGA
The DNA here is from genome assembly GCF_032059615.1 of Melaminivora sp. Taxonomy (NCBI): domain Bacteria; kingdom Pseudomonadati; phylum Pseudomonadota; class Betaproteobacteria; order Burkholderiales; family Comamonadaceae; genus Melaminivora; species Melaminivora sp. The sequence goes on from NZ_DAMCAM010000003.1 coordinate 1,168, forward strand.
GAGGGAGGGATTCGAACCCTCGGTAGGCTATTAACCTACACACGCTTTCCAGGCGTGCGACTTAAACCGCTCATCCACCTCTCCGAAGCCCGCGATTGTAGCAGCGTTTTTTCGTCTTTCCGGGCGCTTGCACGCGGGTTGGTGGCTGCAGGCACGGTAGGCTTGGCGCATGGGGACATGGATCTGGGGCGGGGGCGGGGCGGCAGGCGGGCAGGGCGCGGCGGGATGGCTGGCCGGCGCGCTGGTGGTCGCACTCGTGGTCGATGCCCTATGGGGCGAGCCGCCTGCGTCGCTGCACCCGGTGGTGTGGATGGGGCGCGCGCTCGGGGCGTTGGGCGCGCACCTAGCGCCGCCGGGCGAAAGGGCGCAGGATTGGAAGACTTTTTGGCTTGCAGCCCTTGCCTGGTGCGGGCTTGCAGCTATCGTCTGGATAGCGGCGTGGGCGCTGCAGGCGCTGGTGCTGTGCTTTCTGCCGGGCTGGGCCGCGGCGTTGGTGCTGGGCCTGGCGCTCAAGCCGCTGCTGGCCTGGCGCATGCTGCGCAGCGAGGTTGCCGCGGTCGAGCAGCAGCTGGCGCAGTCGCTGCACGCCGGCCGCGAGCGGCTGTCGTGGCTGGTCAGCCGCGACACGGCGCGGCTCGACGCCGCCCAGGTGCGCGAAAGCGCCATCGAGACCCTGGCCGAAAACCTGTGCGATTCGGTGGTCGCGCCCCTGCTGTGGTTCGCCCTGCTGGGCTTGCCCGGCGCTGCGCTGTACCGGCTGGCCAACACGGCGGACGCCATGTGGGGCTACCCCGGCTGGCGCGGCGAGGGCGCGGCGCGGCGCCACTGGCAGTGGGCGGGCAAATGGGCGGCCCGGGCCGACGACGTGCTGAGCTGGCTGCCCGCGCGGCTGACCGCGCTGCTCCTGCTGCTGGGCGGGGGCGTGCGCGGCTTTGGCGCGGTCAGTCCACTGGGTCTGTGGCGCGACGCCCGCGCCACGCCGTCGCCCAACGGTGGATGGCCCATGGGCGCCATGGCCCGGCTGCTGGGGGTGCGGCTGGGCAAGCCAGGGGTGTATGTGCTCCATCCGCAAGGTCAGGCACCGCAGGCGGCGCACGTGGCCCGGGCCCTGCGTTATGGACAAAATGTGGTGTTTATCCTTGCCGTGGCTGGGCTTGCAGCTATGATTTTTTCTTTTCTTTCATGAGCCTGGTGCCTGCCTTCCCGCTGCACGGCGGCCCCGACGCGCTGGGCGTGCCGCTGCATGACTTTTCCACCAACGCCAACGCCTGCGGGCCGTGCCCGGCGGCGCTGGCGGCCTTGGCCCAGGCCGACCGCAGCCGCTATCCCGACCCGGCCTACACCGCGCTGACCGGGGCGCTGGCGGCCTTCCATGGCGTGGCGCCAGACCGCATCGTGCTGGCGGCCAGCGCCAGCGAGTTCATCCACCGCATCACGGCACTGGCGCGGCAACGTGGAGTGCCGCAGGCGCTGCTGCCGGCGCATGGCTATGGCGACTATGCGCGCGCGGCCGAAGTGTGGGGACTGCGGGTCGAGCACACCGCCGATCCAGACCGGCTGCAGGGCCACCATGGCGCTGCCCGCCTGCACTGGGCCTGCGAGCCGTCCAGCCCCCTGGGCGCGGAGGACGCCGCGCTGGATGCCTGGGCCGGGGCGCCCGGTGCAGCGTGGCGCGTGCTCGACCGTGCCTATGCGCCGCTGCAGTTGCACGGCCCGGCCCGCCCGCCGCCGGAGGGTGCCTGGCAGCTGATGTCGCCCAACAAGGCGCTGGGCCTCACGGGGGTGCGCGCGGCCTATGCCATCGCGCCGCAGGCGACGGTGGCTGACGGAGCGGCCGCGCGGCTGCGGGCACTGGCGCCCTCGTGGCCGGTGGGGGCCGACGGCGTGGCGCTGCTCGCCACCTGGGTGGGCGAGGAGGCCCAGCGCTGGCTGGCCCTGTCGCTGGCCACCCTGCGTGACTGGAAGGCGCAGCAGCTGGCGCTGTGCCAGGCTTTGGGCTGGCAGGTGGTGCCCGGCAGCCGGGCCAACTTCTTCACCGCGCGCCTGTCGCAGGGCGTGCCCGCCGGGGCGCTGCTGCCGGCCCTGCGCGCGCACGGCGTCAAGCTGCGCGACTGCGCCTCGTTCGGCCTGCCGGGGCATGTGCGCCTGGGCGTGCTCCCACCGGCGTCGCAGCACGCGCTGCGGCAGGCTTGGCAAGTCTGGAGCGCGGGCGGTGCCCCGGGGCACGGCTACCATCCGGCATGACCCACGCATTGCCATCCCTGCGCCACGTCGAGGTGAGGCGCTATGTCACCCCGCTGCGCGAGGGCGGATCCATGCCGGCCGTGGTCGAGGCGGACGACCTGGGCCTGTACGTGCTCAAGTTCCGCGGCGCCGGCCAGGGCGTGCGCGCGCTGATGGCCGAGATCATCTGCGGCGGGCTGGCGCGGGCGCTGGGCCTGCCTCTGCCCGAGATCGTGCTGGCCGAACTCGATCCCGAGCTGGCCCGCACCGAGCCCGACCCCGAGATCCAGGATCTGATCCGTGCCAGCGGCGGGCTGAACGTGGGGTTGGACTACCTGCCCGGCGCGGCCAACTTCGACCCGGCCGCCGACACCGTCAGCGACGACTTCGCCTCGCGCCTGGTCTGGTTCGACACGCTGGTCAGCAACGTGGACCGCACGGCGCGCAACACCAATTTGCTGGTCTGGCACGGCCAGCCCTGGCTGATCGACCACGGCGCCTGCCTGACCTTCCACCACGCCTGGAGCGGCGTGGTGGCCGACCCGGCCCGGCCCTTCGCCCCCATCGCCGACCACGTCCTGCTGCCGCAGGCCAGCCGCCTGGCCGAGGTCGATGGGCCGCTGGCCGCGCGCCTCACTCCCGCCGTGCTGCGGGACTGCCTGGCCGCCGTGCCCGACGGCTTTCTCGCGCAGGCGGCCGAGCCGGGCAACGAGGTGCTGGCCGACCCGGCGCGCCACCGCCAGGCGTACGTGGAGTATTTCGAGGCGCGCCTGGCCGGGCGCGGCCGCTGGCTGCAGGGGGCGATCGATGCGCGCGCGTGAGCTGTACGACTACGCCATCGTGCGCGTGGTGCCGCGCGTGGAGCGCGAGGAATTCATCAACGTCGGTGCCATCGTCTCGTGCCAGCGCACGGGCTTTCTGCAGGCCGCGGTGGAGCTGGACGAGGCGCGCCTGCACGCGCTCGACCCTTGGGCCGACGTGGCGCTGGTGCGCCGCCACCTGCAGGCCCTGGCTGCCATCTGCGCGGGCGACGCTGCCGGCGGACCGATCGCCCGGCTGCCGCACCGCGCGCGCTTTCACTGGCTGACGGCGCGGCGCAGCGGCATCATCCAGACCTCGCCCGTGCACACCGGCTGGTGCGACGATGCTGGCGCCGCCCTGGAGCACCTGATGGACTGCATGGTGCGCCCCCTGCCCCGGCGCGCACCCGAGCCAACGCCTGAGAGGACACCCGCATGACCGCCCGCTGCATCATGGTCCTGGGCACCAGCAGTGGCGCCGGCAAAAGCTGGCTGGCCACGGCGCTGTGCCGCTGGTATGCCAACCAGGGCCTGAAAGTGGCGCCCTTCAAGGCGCAGAACATGAGCAACAACGCCCGCGTCGTCGCCACCCCGGAGGGCGAATACGGCGAGATCGGCAGCGCCCAGTACTTCCAGGCCCTGGCCGCGCGCGCCACGCCCGAGGTGCGCATGAACCCGCTGCTGCTCAAGCCCGAGGCCGATACGCATAGCCAGGTCGTGCTGCTGGGTCGGGTCAGCCGCGAGCTGTCGCAGCTGCCCTGGCGCGGGCGCAGCCAGCGGGTGTGGCCCGTGATCGCCCAGGCGCTCGATGAACTGCGCGCCGAGAACGACGTGGTCGTCATCGAAGGCGCGGGCTCGCCCGCCGAGATCAACCTTTCGGCCAGCGATGTGGTCAACCTGCGCGTGGCGCGGCACGCCGATGCGCGCTGCCTGCTGGTGGCCGACATCGACCGGGGCGGGGCCTTTGCCCACCTCTACGGCACCTGGGCACTGTTGCCCGAAGAAGACCGGGCGCTGATCCGGGGCTTCGTGCTGAACAAGTTCCGCGGCGACGCGGCGCTGCTGGCCCCCGCGCCGCAGATGCTCGAGGAGCGCACCGGCGTGCCCGTGGTCGCCACCGTGCCCATGCAGTACGGTCACGGCCTGCCCGAGGAGGACGGCCTGTACGAAGGCAGCCTGCGCGCCGCGGCCGGGGCAGGGCGCGTGCATACGCGCGTGGCCATCGTGGCCTGCCCGCGCGGCAGCAACCTGGACGAGTTCGCGCCGCTGCAGTCGGCCGGCGGCGTGGCCGTGACCTGGGTGCGCTCACCCGCCGAGCTGGAAGGGGTGGACTGGATCATCCTGCCCGGCAGCAAGGCCACCGCGGCCGACCTGCTGTGGCTGCGCGCGCAGGGGCTGGACGCTGCCATCGCCCGCCATGCCGCCGCCGGCCGGCGCGTGCTGGGCGTCTGCGGCGGGCTGCAGATGCTGGGCGAGGCGCTGATCGACACCGTCGGCGTGGACGGCAACGGCCCGGGCCTGGGCCTGCTGCCGCTGGTCACCAGCTTCGAGGAAAAGAAGACCGTGCGCAGCACCCATGCGCGCTTCGGTGATGTGCAGGGCGCGTGGCAGGCGCTTGCCGGCGTGGAGGTGCTGGGCTACGAAATTCACCACGGCCAGACCGCCCAGCACCCGGCCATGGCCGCCAAGGGCGACGTGGCGCGCGAGCTGATCCCGGGCCTGGCCTGGCAGAACGTGGCGGGCAACGTGCTGGGTGTGTACCTGCACGGCCTGTTCGAGAATGCCGGCGTGCTGCAGGCCCTGCTGGGTGGCAGCGCGCAGACGCTGGATGCCGCCTTCGAGCGCATGGCCGAGGGGGTGGGGCAGTGGTTCGATCCCCAGGCCCTGAAAATATGAATGAAAACAGGTCTGAGCCCTTGCTGGGCTTGGACGAAAAGCTATCAAACCCAGAGTAAAAATGAGCTTTTCCGAGATTCCTTCGATCGCCGACGAGGCGCTGGCCGCGCGGCTGCAGTCCCTCATCGACCACAAGACCAAGCCCCTGGGCTCGCTCGGCCGGCTGGAGCCGCTGGCGCTGCGCATCGGGCTGATCCTGGGCAGCGAGGCGCCCGTGCTGCGGTCGCCGCAGGTGCTGGTCTGCGCGGCCGACCACGGCCTGGCGGCACGCGGCGTCTCCGCGTTCCCGAGCGACGTGACCTGGCAGATGGTGCACAACTTCGTCACCGGCGGCGCCGCCGTGAGCGTGCTGGCGCGCCAGCAGGCCTTGAGCCTGACGGTGGTGGACTGCGGCGTGCGCCACGACTTCGCGCCCTACCCGGGCCTGGTGGTGCGCAAAGTGGCCCCCGGCACGCAGGACTGCAGCAGCGGCCCGGCCATGACGGCCGAGCAGTGCGCTGCCGCGATGGCCAACGGCCGCGAGGTGGTGCGCGCCCTGCCCGGCAACGCGCTGCTGCTGGGCGAGATGGGCATTGGCAACACCTCGGCCGCGGCGCTGCTGCTGGCGCGCCTGACCGGCGCCGACGTGGCCGATTGCGCCGGCCGCGGCACCGGCCTGGACGACGAGGGCCTGGCGCGCAAGATCGCCGTGCTGCGCCAGGCGCTGGCCGCCAACCCCGAGGCCCGCGAGCCCCTGCAGGCCCTGGCCGCGCTGGGCGGTTTCGAGATCGCCACGCTGGTCGGGGCGGTGCTGCAGGCAGCGCACGAGCGGCGCGTGGTCGTGGTCGATGGCTTCATCACCAGCGCGGCCGTGCTGGTGGCCGCGCGCCTGGCGCCCGCGGTGCTCGAGCGTTGCGTGTTCGCCCACCGCTCGCACGAGCCGGGGCACGCGCGCATGCTGGCCGAGCTGCAGGCCGAGCCGCTGCTGGACCTGGATCTGCGCCTGGGCGAGGGCTCGGGCGCGGCGCTGGCGTGGCCGCTGCTGGTCTCGGCCTGCGCGATATTGCGCGAGATGGCCAGCTTCGAGTCGGCGGGGGTGGCCCAGCGTTCGTGACCGCCCCGGAGGCAGGGGCCGGTCAGCCGGTGCAGGTCTGGCTGCGCCCCTGGGCCTTGGCGCGGTACAGCGCTGCATCGGCGCGCCCGAGCAGGGCATCGACCGAGTCGCCCGGCCCCTGCCAGTCGGCCACGCCGATGCTGACCTGGCAGTCCAGCGCATGGCCGCACGCCAGTGCGGCGTGGATGCGCTGGGCCAGGGCGCTGGCCGCCCGGGCGTCGGTCTCCGGCAGGAGCACCAGAAACTCCTCGCCGCCGTAGCGGCCCAGCCGGTCAGTGCCGCGCAGCACCGCACGCATGCGGTCGGCAAAGTGCACCAGCACCCGGTCGCCATGCTGGTGGCCGTGGGTGTCGTTGATGGTCTTGAAATGGTCCAGGTCCAGCATCATCAGGCTGAAAGGGCGCGGCTGGCGCTGGCTGCGCTTGTGTTCATCGTGGCACAGGGCGAGGATGGCGCGGCGGTTCAGCGCCCCGGTCAGCCCATCGTGTGTGGCCATGTGCTCGAATTCGGTGCGCACCCGGTCGGTGGCCATGAGCACGGCGCCGATACACAGCATCAGCACGGTCATGACGTAGGCGCCGATGTAGAAGGTCTGCACTTCCGACGGCTCCAGCAGCCCGCCCGCGCTCTCGGCGGACGCTGCCGTCACAAGGCGCACCAGCAGCACGGCCACGTGCGCCAGCAGCGCGATCTGCACCAGGCGCGTGGGAAAGCGCGGCGGGCCATGGCGCGACAGCAACAGGAACGTCCAGATGTGCAGCGCGCTGATGGTCGCGGTGACCAGCACCAGGCGCGTGGGGTAGGACGGCACGACCCAGACGAACCAGGCCAGCGACAGGAGCAGCGCCAGGGACGTCGTGATCAGTGTCCTCTGCATGCGCGGCTGCTCCAGAAAGCGCTGGCAGCCGAGGTGAAACAGCACGAACCCGGCCAGCACGCAGGCGTTGGCCAGCAGCAGCGGCAGCTGCAAGCCGCTCCCCGGGGGCGCCAGGTGCGCCACTGCCGCGACGCTCCAGACCACCGGCACGAACGCCCACTGGCGCAGGCCGCGGATATTGCTGGGGTAGTGCTGCTGCATGAACCCCAGCACCGCGCCCATCACCAGGGTCATGAAATTGGCCATGATGATCAGCGAACGGGGGTCGAGGGAGTTCATGGATCAGGCACTGCCGGCAGCTTGTGGAACACGCCAGTGTAGGGCGGCTGCCCTGGGTTCACCGTGGCGGCGGTGTCTTGGGCTGGTAGTCGCACCAGCGTGCCACCACGCACTCCCAGCAACGCGGCTTGCGCGCCTGGCAGACATAGCGCCCGTGCAGCAGCAGCCAGTGGTGCGCGTTGGGCAGGTATTCGTCCGGAACGCGCGCGACCAGGCCGCGCTCCACCGCCAGGGGCGTCGCGCCCAGCGCCAGGCCGGTGCGGTTGGCCACGCGCAGGATGTGCGTGTCCACGGCCACCGTGTTCTCGCCAAACGCGGTGTTGAGCACCACGTTGGCCGTCTTGCGGCCCACGCCGGGCAGTTCCTCCAGCCCTTCGCGCGTGCGCGGGACCTGTCCGCCGTGGCGCTCCAGCAGGATCTGGCAGGTGGCCAGCAGGTGGCGCGTCTTGGTGCGGTAGAGGTTGAGGCTGGACAGGTAGCCCTCCAGCGTCTCCTGCCCCAGCGCCAGGATGGCCTGCGGCGTGTTGGCCACCGGGAACAGCCGCCGCGTCGCGCGGTTCACGCCCACGTCGGTGGCCTGCGCCGACAGCAGCACGGCGGCGAGCAGCTCGAACACGGTGGTGTATTCCAGCTCCGTCGTCGGATGGGGGTTGCCCGCCTGCAGCGCGGCGAAGAAGGGCGCGATGTCTCGGTCTTTCATGGCATGCGATTGTGCGCGGATGCGTCCGGCGTGCGTGGCAGGGCGCGGCAATTGGCGACAATGCGCGCTGCACCCAACGGCCCTGTAGAACTTGCGAGATACCCCGCCCATGTCCATCCCCTTTGCCAAGCGTCTCGACCAGGTGGAGACCTCCGCCATCCGCGAACTGTTCAAGCTGCTGGGCAAGCCCGGCATCATCAGCTTTGCCGGCGGCTTCCCCGACAGTGCCATGTTCGACGTGGAGGGCCTGTGCCAGGCCAGCGAGGCGGCGCTCAGGCACGAGCCCGGCGCCGCCCTGCAGTACGGCGCGACCGAGGGCTACCAGCCCCTGCGCGAGCAGCTGGCGCGCTTCATGGCGCACAAGGGTGCCCAGGACGTGGCGCCCGAGGGTCTGATCGTCACCACCGGCAGCCAGCAGGCGCTGGACCTGATCGGCAAGACGCTGATCGACCCGGGCGACAAGGTCATCGTCGAGGGGCCGACCTTCCTCGCCACCATCCAGTGCTTTCGCCTCTATGGTGCCGAGCTGGTCAGCGCGCCCATCGATGCGGACGGCGTGCAGGTGGACCGGCTCGAGCAGCTGATCCAGCAGCACCGGCCCAAGCTGGTGTACCTGATCCCCACCTTCGGCAACCCCAGCGGCGCCACCCTGAGCCTGGCGCGGCGCCGGCGCGTCCTGGAGCTGGCCGCCCGCTACCAGACCGTGGTCGTCGAGGACGACCCCTACGGCGACCTGTATTTCGGCGAGGCGCCGCCCCCCAGCCTGCTGGCGCTGTCGCACGAGGTGCCGGGCAGCCGCGACTGGCTGGTGCACTGCGGCTCCCTGAGCAAGGTGCTGGCGCCGGGCCTGCGCGTGGGCTGGCTGGTTGCGCCGCCCGAGCTGCTGGCGCGCGCCACCATGTGCAAGCAGTTCTCGGACGCGCACACCAGCACCTTCGCCCAGGCCACGGCCGCGCAGTATCTGCAGGCCGGCCGCATGCCGGCAACGCTCGCCCACGTGCGCGCCGTCTATGCCGAGCGCGCGCGGGCCATGGGTGACGCGCTGCGCGGCGAGCTCGGCGCGGCCATCGACTTCGTGCAGCCGCGCGGCGGCCTGTTCGTCTGGGCCCGCCTGACGGGCGCGGACGGCGGCGTGGCCGACGGGCGCGAGTTCGCGCGGCGCGCCATCGGGCAGGGCGTGGCCTTCGTGCCCGGCACGCCGTTCTTCTGCGCCGAACCCGACCACGCCACGCTGCGCCTGTCGTTCGCCACGGCCGACGTGGACCGGATCCGCGAGGGCGTCGCACGCCTGGGCCGGGCGCTGCACGCCGCGCCTGCGCTGCAGGAGGCCTGAGCCTCATGGCCGACACACAGGCGCGCCTGGAGGCGCTGGAGATCAAGGCCGCCTGGGCCGAGGACCTGCTCGACCAGCTCAACCTCGCGCTGTTTCGGCAGCAGCAATGCATCGACCAGCTGCAGGCCGAGCTGGCCGACCTGCGCCGCCAGGTGCCCGAAGGCGCGGCCGCGCCGCGCAGCCTGCGCGACGAACTGCCGCCACACTATTGACCTGACCCCGATCCGACGCCGGCCGGCGCCGGGCGCACGCCCATGTACCCCATCCTTTTCGCCCTGCACGTGCTGGCCGCCACCATCTGGACCGGGGGCCATCTGGTGCTGGCGCTGACCGTGCTGCCCCGGGCGCTGCGCGCGCGCTCGCCCGAGACGCTGCTGCAGTTCGAGCAGGCCTATGAACACGTGGGCATGGGGGCGCTGGCCGTGCAGGTGGCCACGGGCCTGTGGATGGCGCTGCAGCTGGTGCCGGACTGGGGTCGGTGGTTCAGCCCCGACGGCGGCCTGGAGCGCGCCGTCTCGGTCAAGCTGCTTTTGCTGGCGCTGACGGCGCTGGTGGCCGCGCATGCGCGCTCGCGCGTCATTCCCCAGCTGCGCGCCGAGACGCTGCCGCTGATGGCCTGGCACGTGGCCGCCATCACGCTGCTGGGGGTGGGCTTCGTGCTGACGGGGATCAGCTTCCGCTACGGCGGCGTGGGCGGCTGAGGCCGCTGCCCCGCCGCCGCGCGGGGCGGCAAAGCATCAGGCGCAGCCGCAGGCCGTGCCGCTGCCGCAGCCCTGCGAGGCGGGCTCGAAGGCTGGGAACAGCACGTTGTTCTCCAGGTGGATGTGGTTGACCAGGTCGTCGGCCAGCTGCGCCAGGCCCGAGTAGAGCGCGCGCCAGGTGTTGCACGCGCCGGGCGGCGGGGTCATGTCGTTGGTCAGGCGTGCCAGGTGTTCGAGCGACTGGCCATGCTCGTTGTGCTCGGCGCGCATCACGCCGATGGGCTGGGCGGCAAAGCTGTTGCCGCCGCGCGCCAGCATCGGGAACAGGATGGCCTCCTCCTTGCGCATGTGCGAGAGCAGCTCCTCGTGCATGGCCTCCAGCGCGTCGGCCAGGCCCGCCGGCACGTGCGGGTTGCCCCGGTGCACGGCCTCGACCCGGCGCGCCATGCGGATCAGCTCGGGCAGCTGCGCGCGGTGCACCTCGTGGTAGCGCGAGACGATGTGGCCGATCAGCTCGGCGGGCGTGGCTGCCTGGGGGACGCTGTCGCTGCGCTGCAGGGCCGACAGCTCCCGCACCACCGCGTCCAGGTCCAGGCCCTTCTCGGCGCTGGCCTGGCGCAGGCTGGTCTGGCCGCCGCAGCAGAAGTCGAGCTTCAGGCGGCGCAGCACCGCCGTGGCGCCGGGCAGCTCCACGGCGATCTGGCCGATGGCCTGGCCTGGGTCGATGGCGGCAGGGGCAATGGCATGCATGGCGAAGGGTCCTTGAAAGCGAATGTGACCTGAATATTTTAAATCTTTAAAATTCATGAAGACTGAATCTTTTTGTCCTGCGAAGGCCCGACCATGCGACTGACCCAATGGACCGACTACACGCTGCGCGTGCTGATGTATTGCGCCGCCTGCCAGGGGCGGGCGCAGCCGGTGACCATCACCGAGGTGGCGCAGGCGCACGGCATCTCGCGCAGCCACCTGACGAAGATCGTGCAGCAGCTTGCCGCCAAGGGGCTGCTGGACACCACGCGCGGGCGCGGCGGCGGTATGCGGCTGATGCGGCCGGCCGCGGAGATCAACATCGGCGCCGTGGTGCGCGAGACCGAGACCGACTTCGACCTGGTCGAGTGCTTCAACGCCGAGACCAACACCTGCCGCATGAGCAGCCACTGCAGCATCCGCGGGCTGCTCTCGCGCGCCACGCTGGCGTTCCTGGCGGTGCTCGACGAGGTCACGCTGGCCGACCTGGTGCCGCCCGCGGGCGAGGAGGTCTCGCCCGCGCGGGTGGTGCGCTTCCTGCCCGGCCTGCCCGGCCTTCCAAGCCCGCCACTGCCGGCCTGATCAGGCGTTAAAAACGCCCGAAACCCGCGCCAGTCCTGGGCCTCCAGCTATGGTTCATGAAGCGCCCGGGCTGACCAGGCAGCGCCGCGCCGCCGCCATCACGCAACCGGTCAGCCGCGCCAGCGAAGGCTGGGCGCTGCGCGGGTGGGCCCAGAACAGCGGCACGTCCAGGGGCGCGCCCGGCAGCAGCTCCACCAGCGTGCCGGCCGCCAGCTGCCCGGCGATCAGCGCCGTCGGGTGCATGCCCCAGCCCATGCCGGTCTCGCAGGCGCGCACATAGCCGAAGTTGGACGGCAGGAAGTGCCGCGGTGCGTGCGTGCGCGATGCCAGTCCCTGGGCGTGCAGCCATTGCTCCTGCAGGCGGTCCTTGCGGTCATAGGTCATCATCGGCGCGCGCGCCAGCGCCGCGGCCGTGACGCCGGCGGCGAAATGCCGTTGCACAAAGGCCGGGCTGGCCGCCGCCACGTAGCGCATGGTGCCCAGCGGCCAAGTGTTGCAGCCGGCGATCTGCGTGCCGCTGGCGGTGACCGCGGCGATCACCTCGCCCTCGCGCAGGCGCTCGCCCGTGTGCTCCTGGTCGTCGATGCGCAGGTCCAGCAGCTCGTTGCCGCCGGCGGTGAACGCAGCCATGGCATCCATGAACCAGGTGGACAGCGAGTCGGCATTGACCGCCAGCTTGAGCGTGGGCGCCGGCGCGCTGCCGCTGCCGGCCAGCAGGTCGGGGTTGGTGCGGCGCAGCTCGTTCTCCAGCAGCTGCACCTGCTCCAGATGCAGGCACAGGCGGCGCCCGGCCTCGGTGCCGGTGCAGGGGCTGCCGCGCTGCACCAGCACCTGGCCGGCGCGCTCCTCCAGCTGCCTGATGCGCTGCGAAACGGCCGAGGGCGTGACGTGCAGGCGGCGCGCCGCGCGCTCGAAGCTGCCTTCTCGCAGCACGGCCGCCAGGGCCTCCAGCCCGGCGTAGTCCAGCATTAGCGTTCCTTCACTTGCTTCAGAAAAATGAAGTGTACGGCGAGCGCCTGCCCACCTACGATCAGCCCCCATGTCCTTCACCACCGCAGCCGCCTCGTCCTCCTGGCTCATGGGTTTCACCGTCTGCCTGTCGCTCATCGCCTCCATCGGCGCGCAGAACCTCTACGTGCTGCGCCAGGCGGTACAGGGCCGGCACGTGCGTGCCTGCGTGGCCTGGTGCGTGGCCAGCGATGCGCTGCTGGTGGCCCTGGGCGTGGCCGGCATGGCGCAGCTGCTGGGCAGCTCGCCGGCCCTGGCGCGCGCCCTGCAGTGGGGCGGGGCGGCCTTCCTGCTGGCCTACGGCCTCTTTGCCTGGCACCGCGCCCTGCTGGCCCCGCCGGCGGGGCTGCAGGCGCCGGGCGAGCGCGTGGCGCGCGGGCTGCTGGGCGTGATCGGCGGCCTGGCCGTCATCACGCTGCTCAACCCGCACGTCTATCTGGATACGGTGGTGTTGATCGGCTCCATCGGCGCGCGCCAGGACGGCTGGCTCAAGGCCGTGTTCGTGCTCGGCGCCGCCTCGGCCAGCCTGGCCTGGTTCGTCGCGCTGGCCCTGGCCGGCCGGCGCCTGCGGCGCCTGTTCGCCGACCCGCGTGCTTGGCGCGTGCTGGACGCCCTCACCGGCGCCATGATGCTGGCGCTGGCGTGGTGGGTCTGGCAGGGCGCTTGAGCGAGCGCCGGCTTACGCGGCGTGCGCCAGCCGGGCCGCGGGCGACGCCGGCCCGGCGGCTGCACCCTCCTGGAAGACGCTGACGGCCTGCACCAGGTCCGCCGCCTGGTTGCGCAGGCTGGTGGCGGCGGCGGCCATCTGCTCGACCAGCGCCGCGTTTTGCTGCGTGCCCTGGTCGATCTGCACCACGGCGCTGCCCACATGCGCCACGCCCTGGCTCTGCTCGCGGCTGGCGGCACTGATCTCGGCCACCAGCGCGCTCACGCGCCGGATGCTGTCCACCACTTCTTCCATGGTGCTGCCGGCCTGGTCGACCAGCGCGTTGCCGCGCTCGACCCGCTCGACGCTGTCGGTGATGAGCCGCTTGATCTCGCGTGCCGCTTCGGCCGAGCGTCCGGCCAGCGAACGCACCTCGGAGGCCACCACGGCAAAGCCCCGCCTCGCCCGCGCGCGCCGCCTCCACGGCCGCGTTCAGCGCCAGGATGTTGGTCTGGAAGGCGATCGAGTCGATGACCGAGATGATGTCGTGGATCTGCTGCGCGCTGTCGTGGATGCCGCGCATGGTCTGCACCACCTCGGCCACGACTGTGCCGCCCTGCGCTGCCACCGCGCTGGCCTGCTGCGCCACGCGGTCGGCCTGCAGGGCGTTGTCGGCGTTCTGCTGCACCCGGGCGTCGAGCTGTTCCATGGCGGTGGTGGTCTGCTGCAGCGCGCTGGACTGGCGTTCGGTGCGCGCCGACAGGTCCTGGTTGCCGGCGGCGATCTCGCTGCAGGCCAGCTCCATCTGGCCGGCCGAGCCGCGCACCGCGGCCACGGCCCCGGCCATGCGCGCCAGCAGGGACTGCAGCAGCTGCGCGCGCGGCGACCGCACGAGCACCTGCTGGGCGGCGGCCAGGGCCACGCCATGCTTGCGGTTTACCGCGGCCACCAGCTGCTCGAGCTCCAGGCCCTCGCGCACCACGCGGCGCGTGGACACGGCCAGCACCACCTCCAGCGCGGTCTGGATCACGACGTACGCGGCGTGCAGCAGGATGATGGAGAAATCCGGCCGGCTCAGGCAGTACAGGCCGAAGCCCGCCGCCTGCAGCCGGTCGAAGAGCACGTGGTGCAGGGCGATGACCACGGCGGCGAAGACGATGGGGCGCCAGTCCAGATAGACCAGCAGCAGGGCCAGCGTGACGAACACGCCGAAGTGGTATTCCACCCGGCCCTGGGCCAGCTGGATGTGCAGCGCCACGAAGCTCATCTGCACGAAGGCCAGGACCAGGCGCGACGCCAGCGTGCCGCGCGCTGCGGCATGCACGCCCAGCGCCAGCGCCAGCAGCACGGCGGAGGCCGTCCACGCCAGGCCGGATTCGACGAAGCCCGCGCCCAGCGCCACCGCCGCGATGCTGCTGAGCACGATGGCGGCCAGCATGATGCGGTCGCCCAGCAGGGCTTGGGCGCGCAGGTCGGGGGCCGGCGAGGCGCGGGAAGCGGTGGTCGGGGAAGGCAGGGCAGTCATCGGATAAGGAACCCGGGGCATCGTGTCGGCAAGCCCTCCGATTGTTGCCTGCAGCGCTCGCCCTGGATATGGCAAGCCGCGGAAATCGACATGGGTTGACGCGCTTTGAGGGCTGAAGGGCGCGAGACGGGCAAAAACAAAGCGCCACCCGTGGGTGGCGCCTGGACTGGACGACGGTTGCGGGCCTGCGCCCGGCCGGCGTCAGAACGCCGGAACGACCGCGCCCTTGTACTTGTCCTGGATGAACTTTTTCGTCTCGGGCGTGTGCAACGCGTTCACCAGCTTGGCGATCGCCGGGTCACTGGCGCGGTCGGCGCGCGCGGCGACGATGTTGGTGTAGGGCGAGTCCGCGCCTTCGATGAACAGCGCGTCCTGAGTGGGGTTGAGCTTGGCCTCGATGGCGTAGTTGGTGTTGATCAGCGCCAGGTCCACGTCCGCCAGGGCGCGGGGCAGCAGGGGCGCCTCCAGCTCCTTGAACTTGAGTTTCTTCGGATTCTTGGCCACGTCCAGCGGCGTGGGCGTGAGGCTCTTGGGGTCCTTGAGCTCGATCAGACCCTGCTTGGCCAGCAGCAGCAGGGCGCGGCCGCCGTTGGACGGGTCGTTCGGGATGGCGATGGTGGCGCCGTCCTTCAGGTCCTTCACGTTCTTGATCTTCCTGGAATAGGCGCCGAAGGGCTCCACGTGCACCTTGCCGCCCGGCACCATGATCAGGTCGCTCTTGCGGTCGCGGTTGTAGCTGTCCAGGTAGGGCTGGTGCTGGAAGAAGTTGGCATCGAGCTGCTTGTCCTGCACGGCGGCGTTGGGCTGCACGTAGTCGCTGAACTCGCGCACCTGCAGATCCACGCCCTGGGCCTTGAGCTGGGGCTTGACGAAGTTCAGGATCTCGGCGTGCGGCACGGCAGTGGCGGCCACCTTCAACACGGCGTCGGCCGCGTGGGCGCCCAGGGCGGCGGCAGCGAGGGCGATGGCCGTGAGGGTCTTCTTCAGCATGGGTAGTGGTTCCTTTTCTTGGGGTTGACTAGCAGACAACGCCCGCCAGGACAAGGGGGCAATTGCCAGGGCGCGAGTGTAAGCGCGGCCCGGCGCCCGCCAGACGTTTTTATTTTCATATCCATATATGGATTCGACTTCTCATGCGCTGATATAGAAGCGAAAAACGTCCCCAGCCCTTGCCATGCAAGGGCGTGATGCTATTAAAAGGGGATCGGGGAGAGAGGCCGCTGGCGCGTCAGCGCAGCACTTGCAGCAGCCGGTCCAGCCCGCCGCTGTTGATGGCCACCTGGGCCTGGGCGCGCACGGCCGGCTTGGCGTGGTAGGCCACCGACAGGCCGGCCGCGCCCATCATGGGCAGGTCGTTGGCGCCGTCGCCCACGGCGATGGCCTGGCGCGGGTCGATGCCCATGAGCGAGGCCACCTCCAGCAGCGTGCGCCGCTTCTCGGCGCCGTCGCAGATGTCGCCCCAAGGCTGGTCCACCAGGCGGCCGGTGAGCCGCCCATCCTCGGCCTGCAGCACGTTGGCGCGGGAGAAATCGATGCCCAGCTGCGCCTTGACGCGGTCGGCAAAGAAGGTGAAGCCACCCGAGACCAGCAGCGTCGCCAGGCCGGCTGCCCGGGCCGCGTCGATCAGCTCGCGCGCGCCGGGCGACAGGCGCAGGCGCTCGGTGTACACGCGCTCCAGGTGCGCCACCGGCACGCCCCGGAGCAGGGCCACGCGCTGGCGCAGGCTCTCCTTGAAGTCGGTGATGACGCCCTGCATCGCCGCCTCGGTAATGGCGGCCACTTCGGCCTTCTTGCCGGCGGCGTCGGCGATCTCGTCGATGCACTCGATGGTGATCAGGGTCGAGTCCATATCGAAAGCGATGAGCCGGAAGTCGGCCAGTTTCAGCGGCGGCGTAATGCCCTGGATGACGAGGCCGGGGGCGAATTCGGTGGAGGCGGATGTCATGGGCGGCGATTATCTGGCACGCCAAGGCGACACGAGTCGATCTTCCACAACCGCTCGGCGTTGCCGCGCAGCTGGAGCAGCCTCACCGCTTGCGCAGGTAGATCTCGTCCGACCAGGTCGCCAGCCACTGCGGCTTGAAGGCGACGAACACGGCGCTGAGCATGCCGGTGACGAAGGCGTCGCCCCAGGCCATGAGCCAGCGGGCCACCAGCGACAGGCCCTCGCCCACGCTGGGCAACACGTGGCCCGTCCACTGCGCCAGGGTGCCGGCGATGAACATGCACAGCGCCGTGCCGAGAAAGCCCCGCCCCAGCACGTAGATGAACACGCGCGCGCCGCCGAAGCTGCGCTCGCCCATCAGGCGGCGCACCAGCACCCCGAGCAGCATGGCCAGCGTGGCCGGCACCACGCCCGACCAGACCGCCAGGCCCAGGGCCTCGGGCCACGGCAGGCCGGGTGAGAACAGGCAGGCCAGCGCCCCCACCGCCAGCAGCGTGGGTACGGCCAGCGGCCAGCCCAGCATCAAAAGCACCAGGCAAGCGCCCGACCACTGCAGCTGCAGCGGCATGTGGTGCAGGGTGGGCAGCGCCCAGGCCCAGGGCAGGATGGCCAGCGTGGCCAGCAGCGGCGTCCACAGCGCGGCCGGGGCGCCGTGCTTTTCGTGCACCAGCGGGCGGCGGCTGGCCAGCATGCGCCAGGGCCGCGCCACCAGCGCGAAGACCAGCGCCGCCAGGGCGAGGGCGATTTCAAGCTCCATGACGCGGTTTGCTACAAAAAATGCTGCGCACTATCCAGGCGTGGCGCGGGTTTGGGGCGATTTTCATGGTGATACGGGGCGGGCAGGGGCGGGGTCTATTGTCACGCCGCCCCGGGCCCCGCGCCTGCCATGCATCAAGCGACGGCCTCTTCGGTCAGCGGCCGGCCCAGGCTGCGCAGCACGTCGCGCACCATCTGCGCACGGTCGCGCGCCTCGGACAGTTCGCGCTCGATGCGCAGTTTCTCGTTGCCGGCCAGCTTGATGTGCTTGTTCTTCTGGATCAGGTGGATGATGGCCATCGGGTCCACCGGCGGCTGGGGCTTGAAGGTGATGGTAATGACGCCCGGCGCGGCATCGACCTTGGCCACGCCGTAGGCCTGACTCAAGACGCGCAGGCGGTGCACGTCGACCAGTGTCTGCGCCTGCGGCGGCAGCTTGCCGAAGCGGTCCACGAGCTCCTCCAGCAGCGCGTCGATCTGCTCGCCGGTTCTGGCGGTGGCGAGCTTCTTGTAGAACGACAGGCGCAGGTGCACGTCGCCGCAATAGTCCTCGGGCAGCAGGGCCGGCGCGTGCAGGTTGATGTCGGTGGCGGCCTGCATGGGCGACAGCAGGTCGGGCTCCTTGCCGGCCTTCAGGCTGCGCACGGCCTCGGACAGCATCTCGTTGTAGAGCTGGAAGCCCACCTCCAGCATGTTGCCGCTCTGGTTCTCGCCCAGCACCTCGCCGGCGCCGCGGATCTCCAGATCGTGCATGGCCAGGTAGAAGCCGCTGCCCAGTTCCTCCATCTGCTGGATCGCCTCCAGGCGCTGCGCGGCCTGCTTGGTCAGGCTCTCCAGGTCGGGCACCAGCAGGTAGGCGTACGCCTGGTGGTGGCTGCGCCCGACGCGCCCGCGCAACTGGTGCAGCTGCGCCAGGCCGAACTTGTCGGCGCGGGCAATCACGATGGTGTTGGCCGAGGGCACGTCGATGCCGGTCTCGATGATGGTCGAGCACAAGAGCACATTGAAGCGCTGCGCCACGAAGTCGCGCATCACGCGTTCCAGCTCGCGCTCGGGCATCTGGCCGTGGGCGATGGCGATGCGCGCCTCGGGCAGGATCTTCTCCAGCGCCTGGCGGCGGTTCTCGATGGTCTCGACCTCGTTGTGCAGGAAGTAGCACTGGCCGCCGCGCTTCAATTCGCGCAGCACGGCTTCGCGGATCACGCCGTTGTTCTCGCTGCGCACGAAGGTCTTGATGGCCAGGCGCCGCTGCGGGGCGGTGGCGATCACGCTCAGGTCGCGCAGCCCCTCCAGCGCCATGCCCATGGTGCGCGGAATCGGCGTGGCGGTGAGCGTCAGCACGTCCACCTCGGCGCGCAGCGCCTTCATGGCCTCCTTGTGGCGCACGCCGAAGCGATGCTCCTCGTCGATGATGAGCAGGCCCAGGTTCTTGAACTGCGTGGACTGGGACAGCAGCTTGTGCGTGCCCACGACGATGTCCACCGTGCCGTCGGCAATGCCCTTGACGGCCGCGGTGATCTCCTTGCCCGAGCGAAAGCGCGAGACCTCGGCGATCTTGACCGGCCACTTGGAGAAGCGGTCCACCAGCGTGCGGTAGTGCTGCTCGGCCAAGAGCGTCGTCGGCGCGAGGAAGGCCACCTGCCTGCCACCCGCCACGGCGACGAAGCAGGCACGCAGTGCCACTTCCGTCTTGCCAAAACCCACGTCGCCGCAGACCAGCCGGTCCATGGGCTGCGGGCTGATCATGTCCTGCACCACGGCGGTGATGGCGGCCCTCTGGTCGGCCGTTTCCTCGAAGCCGAAGTCGCTCACGAACTCTTCGTAGTCCTGCGCCGGAAAGCGGAAGGCATGGCCCTGGCGCGCGGCGCGGCGGGCGTAGATGTTGAGCAGCTCGGCGGCGGTGTCGCGCACCTGCTCGGCCGCCTTGCGCCGGGCCTTTTCCCACTGGCTGCCGCCCAGCTTGTGCAGCGGCGCCTCGTCGCTGGAGACGCCGGTGTAGCGGCCGATCAGCTGCAGCTGGCTCACCGGCACGTACAGCGCGGCCTTGTCGGCGTATTCCAGGTGCAAAAATTCCTGCAGGGCCGGCGTGCCGTCGGGGTTCTTCTGGCCCACGTCCATGTTGACCAGGCCCAGATAGCGGC
The DNA here is from genome assembly GCF_032059615.1 of Melaminivora sp. NCBI lineage: Bacteria > Pseudomonadati > Pseudomonadota > Betaproteobacteria > Burkholderiales > Comamonadaceae > Melaminivora > Melaminivora sp. Next base: position 20,423 of record NZ_DAMCAM010000003.1, read on the forward strand.
CGATGCCGTGCTGGGTGTGCACCACGGGGTCGCCCACCTTCAGCTCCGACAGGTCCTTGATCAGCGCCTCCAGGTCGCTGGCCTGCTCCTGCTTTCTGCGCCGGCGCGTGGTGCCGGTGGCAGCGAACAGCTCGGTCTCGGTGACGAAGTCGATGCCGCCGCCCACCCAGGCAAAGCCCTGGGCCAGCGCCCCGGTGGCGATGCCCACGCGCTCGTCAGGCGCGGCCTGGAACTCGGCCAGGCCGTCGAACGCCGGCGGGTTCAGGCCCGAGGCGCGCAGGAAGTCCAGCAGGCTCTCGCGCCGCCCGGCGCTCTCGGCCAGCAGCAGGATGCGCTGACCGTCCATGACGATGTGCGCCTGCAGCCGCGCCAGCGGGTCCTCGGCCCCGCGCACCACGGCCAGCGGCGGCAGGGGCCGGAACCAGGCGCTATCCTCCACGTCGGGCACATCCGGGCGCAGGGCCAGCTGCGCGTGCGGCCTGGCCTGCACGTAGAACTGCTCGGCGGTGAGAAACAGCGCCTCCGGTGGCAGCGCCGGGTGCTCCGGGTCGCCCTGGATCAGCCGGTAGCGCTCGCGCGTGTCCTGCCAGAAGCGCTGGAAGGCCTCCTCCAGGTCGCCGTGCAGCACCAGCGTGGCGCCGCTGCCGAGGTAGTCGAACACGGTGGCCGTGTGCTCGAAGAACAGCGGCAGGTAGTACTCGATGCCGGCGGTGGCGATGCCCGCGCCCATGTCCTTGTAGACGCGGCTTTTGGTCGGGTCGCCCTCCAGCAGCTCGCGCCAGTGCTGGCGAAAGCGCGAGCGTGCCGCGTCGTCCATCGGGAATTCGCGCCCGGGCAGCAGGCGGATTTCCTGCACCGGGTGCAGGCTGCGCTGCGTGTCCGGGTCGAAGGTGCGGATGGAGTCGATCTCGTCGTCGAACAGGTCCACCCGATAGGGCTCGTCCGCACCCATGGGAAACAGGTCGATCAGGCCGCCACGCACGGCGTATTCGCCATGGCTGACCACCTGCGACACGTGCTGGTAGCCCGCCAGCGTCAGCTGCGCGCGCAGCCGGGCCTCGTCGAGCTTCTGCCCAGTCTTGAAGTGGAAGGTGTAGGCCGCCAGGAACGACTGCGGCGCCAGGCGGTACAGCGCCGTGGTCGCGGGCACCAGCACCACATCGGCTTCGCCCTGCGAGATGCGCCACAGCGTGGCCAGGCGCTCGCTGATCAGGTCCTGGTGCGGCGAGAAGCTGTCGTAGGGCAGCGTCTCCCAGTCCGGGAACAGCGCGCAGCGCAGGTCGGGTGCGAAGAAGGCCAGCTCATCGATCAGGCGCCGGGCGTCGGTGGCATCGGCGGTGATGATGGCGCTCAGGCGGCCGGCGGTTTTTTCACGCTCGCCCAGGCGGGCCAGCAGCAGGGCGTCGCCGCTGCCCACGGGGCGGGGCAGGGCGTGACGTTTTCCGGGAGAGAGTTTGGGCAGATCCATGCAGAGAGCGCCGCCGGACGTCTGAAGCAGGCTGGGCCCGGGGTGGGCAGCGTATGGACGGCGGAGGGCGATTCTAGAATGCCACCCATGACCGAATCGTCCGCTTTTGGCGCCCTGCCGGGTCAGCCCGATGCCCGCCCCGCCTTGTCGCCCGGGGCGCGGCTGTGGGCGCTGATTCCCTGCGCCGGCAGCGGCACGCGGGCCCTGGCCCCCGGGGCGGGCGCGGCGGCGGCCAAGCAATACCAGCCGGTGGCTGGCCAGCCGCTGGTGCGGCACACTCTGGCGGCTTTTGCCGGCGTGGCGCGCCTGGCCGGCACGCTGGTGGCGGTGGCGCCGGGCGATGATTTCTTCGAGCGCCACCCGCCCCTGCACCCTGGCAGCTTTGCCGTGCCCTGCGGGGGCGCGACCCGGGCCGACACGGTCCTGGGCGGCCTGTGCACGCTGGCGCAGCGCGGCGCGCAGGACGCCGACTGGGTGCTGGTGCACGACGCCGCGCGCTGCCTGGTGACGACGGCGCTGATCGACCGGCTGATCGACGTCTGCCTGCACGACAGCGTGGGCGGGCTGCTGGCGCACAAGCTGGCCGACACCCTCAAGACCGCCAGCGACGGCCCCGGCGGCGTGCGCGTGCTCGCCACCGTGGACCGCAGCGACAAGTGGCTGGCGCAGACGCCGCAGATGTTCCGCCTGGGGGCGCTGCGCCAGGCGCTGGAGCAGGCGGGCAGCAGCGCCACCGACGAGGCCAGCGCCATGGAGGCCGCGGGCCTGCGCCCGCGTCTGGTCGAGGGCGGGGCGCAGAACTTCAAGGTCACCTGGCCGGAGGACTTCGCCCTGGCCGAGGCTGTGCTGGCGCAGCGCCTGCACGGCGCCACGGTCGAGCGTTTCGGCGGCGCGCTGGGGGAGGCGGCCAGCGGTGCGGACACGGCCGTGTTCTTCGCGCGGCCGCTGCGCTGACCCGCACCCGAACACAAGGAAAGACATGGAACTGAGGATTGGCGAGGGCTGGGACGTGCACGCCCTGGTGCCGGGACGGCCGCTGGTGATCGGCGGCGTCGAGATCGCGCACCGCATGGGCCTGCTGGGCCATTCGGACGCCGACGTGCTGCTGCACGCCATCACCGACGCGCTGCTGGGCGCGGCCGGGCTGGGCGACATCGGCACCCACTTTCCCGACACGGACGAGCGCTTTCGCGGCGCCGACTCCGGCGTGCTGCTGGCCGAGGCCGGGCGGCGTGTGGCGGCCGGGGGCTGGCGCGTGGCCAACCTCGACAGCACCGTCATCGCCCAGGCACCGCGGCTGGCACCGCACATCGCGGCCATGCGCGAGCGCATCGCCGCGGCCCTGGCGCTGGCACCCGGTCAGGTCAACGTCAAGGCCAAGACCGCCGAGCGCCTGGGCTCCGTGGGGCAGGGCCTGGCCATGGAGGCGCGGGCCGTGGTGCTGCTGCTGCGCGGCTGAGGCCGCGCCTGGTGCGCACGGCGATCACTGCGAACGCGGGCTGCGCGCCGGCCGCTGCGGCAGGTGGCGCTTGATCATGGGGCGGCGCAGGCGGGGCTTGGGGTCCTTGCCGTCGGGCAGGTCGGGGGCGCGCTGCAGCTGCACATGGGCCACCAGGCCGCCGTCGGGCGCGTTGGCCAGCGTGAACGAGCCCCCCAGGCGCTGGATGGTCTTATCCACGATGGACAGGCCCAGGCCCGCGCCGGCGGCTGCCGTGCGGGCGGCGTCGCCGCGAAAGAACGGCTTGGTCAGGCTGGACAGCTGGTCGGCCGGGGCGCCCGGCCCGTGGTCGTGCAGCCTGAGCACCACCCACTGCGCGTTGCCGCGCGCGGTGATGTCCACCGTGGTGATGCCCGTCTGCGGGTCCTTGGCGTAGCGGCGCGCGTTCTCCAGCAGGTTGGAGATGACGCGCGCCAGCTCCACCTCGTCGGCCAGGGCGTTGAGGTCCTCGGGCACCTGCATGGTGATGGCCAGCTCGCGGTGGTCCTGCACGGCATAGACGCACGAGGACACCACGGCGTGCAGGTTGACCGGCGTGAGCGCCACGGCCTCGGGGCGGGCGTAGTCGAGGAACTTGTCGATGGTGGCGTCCAGCTGCACGATGTCGGCCACCATGTGCTGGCGCGCCACGTCGTCGAGCACGCTCATCTCGGTCTCCAGGCGCAGGCGCGCCAGCGGGGTGCGCAGGTCGTGCGAGATGCCGGCCAGCATGACGGCGCGGTCCTGCTCCAGCTTGGCGAGCTTTTGCGCCATGCGGTTGAAGCCGATGTTGACCTCGCGGATCTCGTTGGTCACCACGCCCTCGTCGAGCTGGCTGGCCGCGAAGTCGCCGTCGCGCACGCGGTTGGCCGCGTACGACAGCTGCTTGAGCGGCCGGTTGATGAGCCGCGCGATCGCCGCCGCGCCGGCCAGCGACAGGGCAGCGGCCATCAGCAGCCAGATCAGCCAGGTCGCGCCGCTGGCGCTGTCCAGGCGCGAGCGGTCCATGCGCAGCCAGTTGCTGTCGCCGCTGATGGTGAAGCCGATCCACAGCCCCGGCTCGCCGTTGACGCTGCCGGCCACGATGGTGCCCGGGCCCAGTCGTTGGGTGAGCTCCTGCGTCAGGCGCGCGCCCAGTGCCGAGGGTGCCAGCGGCTCGAACCGGTCGGCCGGCTCGCGCGGCAGGATGCGCACCCCTTCCTGGTCGGCCATGGTCTTCAGGAGCGACACGCGCGCGATGGCGTCGGCATGCACCAGTGCCGCGCGGCTCAGGTTGACCAGCGAGGCGATCTGCTGCGCCGACTGCAGCGTGCGCGGCTCGAACTCCAGCGTGCGCAGGGTCTGCAGCCACGCCAGGATGCTGCCCAGCAGCAGCAGCGACAGCAGGAAGAAGGTGCGCCAGAAAAGATTGAGGCCGACCCGCGCGCGAGGCGCCCGGTGTCGGGCCCGGGCGCCGGCGGAGCGCGGGGAGCTGCTCGCGCTGCGCGGGTCTGGGGGAAGGTCACTCATGAACGTCGGATCGCAGGCGCCGCGCGGCGCATCGCGGCAAAGGCCCGAGGGGAGGGCGGCAGGCCCCAGGCACGCCGGCCTTCGGCGTGCTGGAGGCGTATCCGGGGCGGGACACGCTTGAGGAACCTCAGTTCGCTCCGTCCGGCACGAACACGTAGCCTACACCCCAGACGGTCTGGATGTAGCGCGGCTGGGCGGCGTCCACCTCCACCAGCTTGCGCAGGCGCGAGATCTGCACGTCCAGGCTGCGGTCGAAGGGCTCGAACTCGCGCCCGCGCGCCAGCAGAGCGAGCTTTTCGCGCGACAGCGGCTGGCGCGGGTGGCGCACCAGGGCCTTGAGCATGGCGAATTCGCCGGTGGTCAGCGGCAGCTCCTCGCCGTTCCTTTGCAGCGCACGGGTGCCCAGGTCGAAGGTGAAGGGGCCGAAGGTGACCACCTCGTTGTCGCCCGAGGGTGCGCCCGGTGCCTCTTGCGGCGGGCGGCGGCGCAGCACGGCGTGGATGCGCGCCAGCAGCTCGCGCGGGTTGAAGGGCTTGCCCAGATAGTCGTCCGCGCCGACCTCCAGGCCGACGATGCGGTCCACGTCCTCGCCCTTGGCGGTGAGCATGATGATGGGTGTGCGGTCGTTGGCGGCGCGCAGGCGCCGGCAGATGGACAGGCCGTCCTCGCCGGGCATCATCAGGTCGAGCACGATGAGGTCCACGGTCTCGCGCAGCAGGATGCGGTTGAGCGCCTTGCCATCTTCCGCAACCATGACTTCGAAGCCTTCCTGCGTGAGATAGCGGCGCAGCAGGTCTCGGATGCGCGCGTCGTCGTCCACCACGAGTACCTTGTCCGTCCGGTTGGTTGTGGAAGCCATACTTTCTTCTCCAGGCCGAAATTTGTAACAGAGGGGGATTCTGACCAGCTTGGCCCCGGAAAACCGCGGCCGCCGCAACGGTCTGACCAACTGTTACAAGTTTTTCGGCGGTGTGCAATGACATTACCGGCGATTCATGTTTCAGCTGCCACGGGCCGGTTAGTTTCTCTGTCGGAGAACAGCGCAAACGGCTGTGCCACGGCTTCCAACGGAAAGGAAATTCATGCGAAACACTATTAAAATCATAGCTGCAGGTGCCCTCATGGCAACGGCTATCGGCGCTTTTGCCCAAAATTCCGGGCCTGAGACACCGCACAACGTGCTGCAGCTGTCGGCCACGGGCCAGGTGGAGGTGCAGCAGGACCTGCTGGTCATGACCCTGGCCACCACGCGCGAGGGCGCGGACGCCGCCTCGGTGCAGGCCGAGCTGCGCCAGGCTCTTGACAGCGCGCTGCCCGAGGCCCGGCGCAATGCCGAGCCCGGCCGCATGGACGTGAGCACGGGCGCCTTCAGCATCCAGCCGCGCTACGCCAAGGAGGGCCGGATCAGCGGCTGGCAGGGCCGCGCCGAGCTGATCCTGCAGGGCCGCGACTTCGCGCGCATCAGCGCCGCGGCAGGGCGCATCCAGGCGCTGACGGTCTCACGCGTGGCATTCGATCTGTCGCGCGAGGCGCGCACGCGGGTCGAGGCCGAAGCCCAGGCGCAGGCGGTGGAGGCCTTCAAGGCACGGGCAACGCAGCTCGCGCGCGGGTTCGGCTTTGGCGGCTACGCCCTGCGCGAGGTCAGCGTCAACAGCCACGAGGCAGGCCCCGGCCCGCGGCCGCGCATGATGGCCATGGCCGCGCGCGCCGACAACCTCGAGGCCGAGCCGGTGCCGGTGGAGGCGGGCAAGACCCAGGTGGTGGTGACCATCTCGGGTTCGGTGCAGCTGCGCTGAACGGCCAGGGTTTTTGGTGTTTTGGCCCTCCAGCCCTGGCTGGTGCTGGAGGTTATGCTATCAAAAAAATTTATCGCGAAGTTATTGCGCGACCCAGCCGCCGTCCATGTTCCAGGCCACGCCGCGCACGTTGTTGCCGGCGGGCGAGCAGAAGAACACCGCCAGCTCGCCCAGCTCCTCGGGCGTGGTGAACTGCATGGAGGGCTCCTTCTCGCCCAGCAGCAGGCGACGGGCTTCTTCATCGGACACGCCGTGCTGCTCGGCCCGGGCGTCCACCTGCTTCTGCACCAGGGGCGTGAGCACCCAGCCCGGGCAGATGGCGTTGCAGGTCACGCCGGTGGTGGCGGTCTCCAGCGCCGTGACCTTGGTCAGGCCCACGATGCCGTGCTTGGCCGCCACGTAGGCCGACTTCTGCGCTGACGCCACCAGGCCATGCACCGAGGCTACGTTGATGACGCGGCCCCAGTTCGCCTCCAGCATGGCCGGCAGCGCCAGGCGCGTGGTGTGGAAGGCGCTGGTCAGGTTGATGGCCAGGATGGCATCCCACTTCTCGGGCGGGAAGTCCTGCACCGGCGCCACGTGCTGGATGCCGGCGTTGTTGACCAGGATGTCCACGCGGCCGAACTCCGCCGCCGCGTGCGCCATCAGGGCCTCGATCTCGGCCGGGCGGCTCATGTCGGCGCCGTGGTGGCTCACGCGCACGCCGGCATGCCGGCCTGCGGCCAGCACCTCGGCGCGCGGGCTGTCCACGTCGCCGAAGCCGTTGAGCACGATATGGGCGCCCTGGCGCGCCAGGGCCTTGGCGATGCCAAGGCCGATGCCGCTGGTGGAGCCGGTGACGAGGGCGGTCTTGCCGTTGAGCATGAGGGGGTCTCCGAATGAATTACGATGCAACGCAGACATTATCCGAGGCCGCCGGCCCGGCCGATTCCATGATTGAACCTACGCTGAACTACGTACCGTGCCCCGGGGTGCCCGCTGCCGGCGGCGCGCAGCAGGGGGCGTCCGGCCACCGCATGGCCTACTGGGAATGGGGGCCGGGCGATGCCGCAGCGCGCGGCCACGTCGTCGTCTGCGTGCACGGCCTGTCGCGCCAGGGGCGCGACTTCGACGTGCTGGCGCGTGCACTGGCGCCACACGCGCGCGTGGTCTGCCCCGACGTGGCCGGCCGCGGCCACAGCGACTGGCTGGCCAACCCGGCGCTCTACCAGGTCCCCGTCTATGCCGCCGACATGCTGGCCCTGCTGGCGCAGCTGCACGGCGAGGAGCCGATCCGGCGGCTCGACTGGGTCGGCACCAGCATGGGCGGGCTGATCGGCATGGCCGTGGCCGGGCAGGACCTGCTGGCGCTGCCCGCGCCCGTGCGGCGCATGGTGCTCAACGACGTGGGCCCGGCCCTGGAGTGGCAGGCGCTCGAGCGTATCGGCCGCTACGTGGGCCAGCCCCTGCGCTTCGACAGCGTGGAGCAGGGCGCGCGGGCGTTGTGGGAGATCTCGTCGAGCTTCGGCCCGCACAGCGAGCAGGAATGGCTGGCGCTGTCGCGCCCGATGCTGCGGCCAGCCCCCGGCGGCGGCTTCATGCTGCACTACGACCCGGCCATCGCCCAGCCGCTGCGCGGGCTGACGCGCGAGCAGGCCGAGGCGGGCGCGGCCCAGCTGTGGCAGCTCTACGACCAGATCGGCGCCGAGGTGCTGCTGCTGCGCGGACAGGACTCGGACCTGCTGTCGCGCGAGACGGCGCGGCAGATGGGCGAGCGCGGCCCGCGTGCGCGCCTGGTCGAGTTCGCCGGCGTGGGCCACGCGCCCACGCTGGTGGATGGTGCGCAGGTCGCGGCGGTCACGGACTTTCTCCTCGGCGACGCCGCCCGTCCATGAAGAGCAACACGCCCGCCGCCCTGCCGGCGCAGTCCGCGGCTGTGCGGCCCGAGGGCGTGCCCCAGGTGCTGGCCGCCACGGCCCAGGTGCCGCCCGGGCAGGTCGGGGCGCTGGAGCGCGCGCGGGTCTTCGCCGAACCCCTGCTGGCCGGCGAGACCATGGAGACGGGCGAGAACGCGCTGGTCCACGCCCATGGCGTGTGCGCCATCCTGCGCCACCTGGGTGGCTCGGAGATCATGCAGGCGGCCGCCTACCTGGTGCTGGCCTGCTCGCACCTGAACCGGCCCCAGGAGGTGATCGCCAAGGCCTTTGGCGACAGCCTGGCGGCGCTGGCGATGGAGACCACCAAGCTCATGCTGGTGCAGCGCCAGGCGCGCGACGCGCAGGTCGCCGGCCATCCCACGGACGACGCGGCGACGCAGACCGAGAACGTGCGCAAGATGCTGCTGGCCTTCTCGCGCGACCTGCGCGTGGTCATGCTGCGCCTGGCGTCGCGCCTGCAAACGTTGCGCTACTACGCCGCGAGCAAGCGGCCCGTCTCGCCGGCGCTGGCGCGCGAGGCGCTGCAGGTCTTCGCGCCGCTGGCCAACCGCCTGGGCATCTGGCAGATCAAGTGGGAGCTGGAAGACCTGGCGTTCCGCTTCCTCGAGCCCGAGACCTACCGCGAGATCGCTCGGCTGCTCGACGAGAAGCGCACCGAGCGCGAGCACTACATGCAGCAGCTGCGCAGCCGGCTCGAATCCGCACTGCGCGCGCACAGCATCAGCGCCACGGTGTCGGGCCGGCCCAAGCACATCTACAGCATCGTCAAGAAGATGCGCGGCAAGTCGCTGCCTTTCGACCAGGTCTTCGATATCCGCGCGCTGCGCGTCATCGTGCCCAGCGTCAAGGACTGCTATGCGGCGCTCAGCTGGGTGCACAGCCAGTTCGAGCCCATCCAGGCCGAGTTCGACGACTACATCGCCCGGCCCAAGCCCAACGGCTACCAGTCGCTGCACACCGTGGTGCGCGACGAGGCCGGGCGTGCCATCGAGATCCAGATCCGCACCCAGGCCATGCACGACCACGCCGAAAGCGGCGTGGCGGCGCACTGGGCCTACAAGGAGGCGGGCGCCAAGGGCTACGCCGGCGTGTCCGCCAGCAGCGAGTACGACGCAAAGATAGCCGTGCTGCGCCAGCTGCTGGAGTGGGAGCGCGACCTGTCGGGCGCCGCCGGCCGGGGCCTGTTTGAAGACCGCATCTACGTGCTGACGCCGGGCGCGGCCGTGGTCGAGCTGCCCCAGGGCGCGACGCCGCTGGATTTCGCCTATGCCGTGCACACCAATGTCGGCCACCGCTGCCGGGGCGCGCGGGTCGACGGGGTGATGGTGCCGCTCAACACGCCGCTGCACAACGGCCAGACGGTGGAGATCAGCACCGTCAAGGAGGGCCGGCCCTCGCGCGACTGGCTCAACCCCGAGCTGGGCTACCTGAACAGCAGCCGCGCCCGCGCCAAGGTGCGCGCCTGGTTCAACGCCCAGGCCACGCACGCCACCGTGGCCCGCGGCCGCGAGGCGGTGGAAAAGCTGCTGCAGCGCGAGGGTAAGACCGCCGTCAAGCTCGACGAGCTGGCGGCGCAGCTGGGCTTCAAGACGGCCGACGCCCTGTTCGAGGTGGTGGGCAAGGACGAGTTTTCCCTGCGCTCCATCGAGACGCTGCTGCGCCCGCCCGCCGAGGCTGCGCCGGCCGAGCCCGAGCTGGCCCTTAAGAAGCCGCGCGCCGCCGAGGGCGGACACAAGGGCGCGGTGCTGGTGGTGGGCATCGACTCGCTCATGACGCAGCTGGCCAAGTGCTGCCGCCCTGCGCCGCCCGACCCCATCAGCGGCTTCGTCACGCGCGGCAAGGGCGTGAGCGTGCACCGCAGCGATTGCCGCAACTTCCGCGAAATGATGGCCAGGAACGCCGAGCGCGTGATCGAAGTGCAGTGGGGCGAGGCCGCGGTGCGTCCGGGCAAGGCCGCCGTCTATCCGGTGGACGTGGCCGTGGAGGCCACCGACCGCCAGGGCCTGCTGCGCGACATCTCCGACGTCTTCGCGCGCGAGAAGACCAACGTCGTCGGCGTGCAGACGCAGTCCGTGCGCGGCACGGCCTGGATGACCTTCACCGTGGAGATCGCCGACGCCGGGCGCCTGAACAAGGTGCTGGCCATCGTCGCCGGCGTGCCCGGCGTGCGCTCGGCGCGCCGGCGCTGACGACGCTCCGCCGGGGCGCGCGCTGCAACAAAAACGTGGCCCGCGCGCCCGTGCAGCGCAAGCCCTCGCGCTACAATGCAGGGCTTTCCCGCCAAATTGTCGCCCGGCCGCAACAAAGCATTTCCCCCCTGAGCAGCAGCCCGCAGGACGCTTCACCGAGCGCCCTCCTGCAGGCTACCGGGCGACCCGCATTTTTTCGGAGAACCCAGTGCTCTTGTCTCTCAAGGGATCCTTCCCGCCCGCCATCCTGGCGCTGGCAGACGGCACAGTCCTTATCGGCCAGTCCATCGGTGCCAGCGGCACCACGGTGGGCGAGGTGGTCTTCAACACCTCGCTGACCGGCTACCAGGAAATCCTCACCGACCCCAGCTATTGCCAGCAGATCGTGACGCTCACGTATCCGCACATCGGCAACTATGGCGTCAACGACGAGGACGTAGAGGCCGACAGGGTCCATGCCGCCGGCCTCGTCATCCGCGACCTGCCGCTCACCACGAGCAACTTCCGCAGCACCCAGGACCTGTCGGCCTATCTGAAGGCCCAGGGCTGCGTGGCCATCGCCGACGTGGACACGCGCCGCCTCACGCGCCTGCTGCAGGGCGGAGGCGCGCAGAACGGCGCCATCGTCGCCCTGGCCGAGGGCGAAGAGGTGACGCAGCAGCGCATCGACGAGGCCCTGGCGGCCGCGCGTGGCGCGCCCGCCATGCAGGGCCTGGACCTGGCACGCGTCGTCAGCACGCGCGCGCCCTACACCTGGGACGAGACCGAGTGGGAACTGGGCCGGGGCTTCGGCAGGCTCGATGCGCCGCAGTTCCACGTCGTGGCCTATGACTTCGGCGTCAAGCGCAACATCCTGCGCATGCTGGCCAGCCGCGGCTGCAAGCTCACCGTGGTGCCGGCCGACACGCCCGCCGCCGAGGTGCTGGCCATGAAGCCGGACGGGGTCTTCCTGTCCAACGGCCCGGGCGACCCGGCCGCCTGCGACTACGCCATTGCCGCGGTGCGCGAGATCGTGGACGCGGGCGTGCCCACCTTCGGCATCTGCCTGGGCCACCAGATCATGGCGCTGGCCGCCGGCGCCAGCACCTTCAAGATGGACAACAGCCACCACGGCTGTAACCACCCGGTCAAGGGCGTGGACAGCGGGCGCGTCAGCATCACCAGCCAGAACCACGGCTTCGCGGTGGACCTGGGCACCATGCCGGACCACCTGCGCGCCACGCACCTGAGCCTGTTCGACGGCACGCTGCAGGGCCTGGAGTTCACCGACAAGCCGGCGTTCTCCTTCCAGGGCCACCCCGAGGCCTCGTCCGGCCCGCACGACATCGCCCACCTGTTCGACCGCTTCACCGAGCTGATGCACGCCGCCCAGGCGCAGAAAGCCGCCGCCTGAGCGGGCCCCCGCCCACGCACACACCATGCCAAAACGCACAGATCTCAAAAGCATCCTCATCATCGGCGCCGGCCCCATCATCATTGGGCAGGCCTGCGAATTCGACTACTCCGGCGTGCAGGCCTGCAAGGCGCTGCGCGAGGAGGGCTACCGCGTCATCCTGATCAACAGCAACCCCGCGACGATCATGACCGACCCGGCCACGGCCGACGTCACCTACATCGAGCCCATCACCTGGCAGACTGTCGAGAAGATCATCGCCAAGGAGCGCCCCGACGCCATCCTGCCCACCATGGGCGGCCAGACCGCGCTGAACTGCGCGCTGGACCTGTGGAAGCACGGCGTGCTCAACAAGTACCGCGTGGAGCTGATCGGCGCCAAGCCCGAGGCCATCGACAAGGCCGAGGACCGCCTGAAGTTCAAGGACGCGATGACGCGCATCGGCCTGGAGTCGGCGCGTTCGGGCATTGCCCACAGCATGGACGAAGCCTGGGCCGTGCAAAAGCGCGTGGGCTTTCCCACCGTCATTCGCCCCAGCTTTACGCTGGGCGGCACGGGTGGTGGCATCGCCTACAACTCCGAGGAGTTCGAGACCATCGCCAAGCGCGGCCTGGAGGCTTCACCCACCAGCGAACTGCTGATCGAGGAGTCGCTGCTGGGCTGGAAGGAGTTCGAGATGGAGGTCATCCGCGACAAGGCGGACAACTGCATCATCGTGTGCTCCATCGAGAACCTGGACCCCATGGGCGTACATACGGGCGATTCCATCACCGTGGCGCCGGCGCAGACGCTGACCGACAAGGAATACCAGATCATGCGCAACGCCAGCCTGGCGGTGCTGCGCGAGATCGGCGTGGACACGGGCGGCTCCAACGTGCAGTTCGCCGTCAACCCTGCCGACGGCCGCATGATCGTGATCGAGATGAACCCGCGCGTGTCGCGCTCCTCGGCGCTGGCCTCCAAGGCCACGGGCTTCCCGATCGCAAAAATAGCCGCCAAGCTGGCCGTGGGCTACACGCTCGACGAGCTCAAGAACGAGATCACCGGTGGCGCCACGCCGGCCAGCTTCGAGCCGACCATCGACTACGTGGTCACCAAGATCCCGCGCTTTGCGTTCGAAAAGTTCCCCATGGCCGACTCGCGCCTGACCACGCAGATGAAGAGCGTGGGCGAGGTCATGGCCATGGGCCGCACCTTCCAGGAGTCCTTCCAGAAGGCCCTGCGCGGCCTGGAAGTGGGTGTGGACGGCATGAACGAGAAGACCCAGGACCGCGAGCTTCTGGAAAAGGAGCTGGGCGAACCCGGCCCCGAGCGCATCTGGTACGTGGGCGACGCCTTCGCCATGGGCCTGACCGTGGACGAGGTGCACGACCTCACGAAGATCGACCGGTGGTTCCTGGTGCAGATCGAGCAGATCGTCAAGATCGAGCTGGAGCTGGACCAGCTCACTGCCGACAAGGGCGAGCAGGCGCTGGCCAGCCTGGACAAGGCCACGCTGCTCGAACTCAAGAGGAAGGGCTTTTCCGACCGACGCCTGGCCAAGCTGCTCAAGACGAACGAGAAGGCCGTGCGCGAGGCGCGCCGCGCCGCCGGCGTGCGCCCGGTCTACAAGCGCGTGGACACCTGCGCCGCCGAGTTTCCGACCGACACCGCCTACATGTATTCGACCTATGAGGAAGAGTGCGAGGCGCGTCCCACGGACCGCAAAAAGATCATGGTGCTGGGCGGCGGGCCCAACCGCATCGGCCAGGGCATCGAGTTCGACTACTGCTGCGTGCACGCGGCGCTGGCCATGCGCGAGGACGGCTACGAGACCATCATGGTCAACTGCAATCCCGAGACGGTCTCGACCGACTACGACACCTCCGACCGCCTGTATTTCGAGCCGCTGACGCTGGAGGACGTGCTGGAGATCGTCGACCTGGAAAAGCCCGAGGGCGTGATCGTGCAGTACGGCGGCCAGACGCCGCTCAAACTTGCGCTGGGCCTGGAGCGGGAAGGCGTGCCCATCATCGGCACCAGCCCCGACATGATCGACGCGGCCGAAGACCGCGAGCGCTTCCAGAAGCTGCTGGGTGAGCTCAAGCTGCGCCAGCCGCCCAATGCCACCGCCCGCACCGAGGCCGAGGCGCTGGAGAAGGCCGCCACCCTCGGCTATCCGCTGGTCGTGCGCCCGAGCTACGTGCTGGGCGGGCGCGCCATGGAGATCGTACACGAGCAGCGCGACCTGGAGCGCTACATGCGCGAGGCCGTGAAGGTCTCCAACGACTCGCCCGTGCTGCTGGACCGCTTCCTGTCCAACGCCATCGAGTGCGACGTGGACTGCGTGCGTGACCACACCGGCGCCGTCTTCATCGGCGGCGTGATGGAGCACATCGAGCAGGCGGGCGTGCACTCGGGCGACTCGGCCTGCTCGCTGCCGCCGTACTACCTGTCGGCCGAGACGGTGGCCGAGATCAAGCGCCAGACGGCTGCCATGGCCGAAGGCCTGAACGTGGTCGGCCTGATGAACGTGCAGTTCGCCATCCAGGAAGTGGGCGAGGGCGCGGACAAGCGCGACGTGATCTACGTGCTGGAGGTGAACCCGCGCGCCAGCCGCACCGTGCCGTTCGTGTCCAAGGCCACCGGCATCCAGCTGGCCAAGGTCGCGGCGCGCTGCATGGCCGGCCAGACGCTGGCGCAGCAGGGCGTGACGCGCGAAGTCACCCCGCCGTACTTCAGCGTCAAGGAGGCCGTCTTCCCCTTCGTCAAGTTCCCCGGCGTGGACACCATCCTCGGCCCCGAGATGAAGTCCACGGGCGAGGTCATGGGCGTGGGCAAGACCTTTGGCGAGGCTTTCGTCAAGAGCCAGCTGGGCGCCGGCACGCGCCTGCCACGCTCGGGCAAGGTCTTCCTCACGGTGAAGAACGCCGACAAGTCGCGCGTGGTGCCGGTCGCGCGCGACCTGGCGGCCATGGGTTTCGAGCTGCTGGCCACCAAGGGTACGGCCGCGGCGATCGCCGAGGCTGGCGTCAAGGTGCAGGTGGTCAACAAGGTCACCGAAGGGCGCCCGCACATCGTGGACATGATCAAGAACGAGGAAATCGCCATGGTCATCAACACGGTGGAAGAGCGCCGCAACGCCATCGCCGACTCGCGCGCCATCCGCACCAGCTCGCTGGCCGCCCGCGTCACCACCTTCACCACCATCTTCGGCGCCGAAGCCGCCGTCGAGGGGCTGAAGTTCATGGACCAGCTGGGCGTCATCTCGGTGCAGGAGATGCACGCGCAGCTGAACCAGCAGGCCTGATGCGCCGCGCCGCAAAGGCGGCATAATCGGCGCTGACCTGTCACGAGACCGCCGCGCGGCAACGCGCGGCGGTTTGCTTTTTGTCTTTTTTGTTTGAGCTTCCACGGAGACTGAACGACCCATGGCCACCATCCCCATCACCAAGCGCGGCGCCGAGCAGCTGAAGGCCGAGTTGCACCGCCTGAAGACCATCGAGCGGCCCGCGGTGATCAACGCCATCGCCGAGGCGCGCGCCCAGGGCGACCTGAGCGAGAACGCCGAGTACGAGGCTGCCAAGGACCGCCAGGGCTTCATCGAAGGGCGCATCGCCGAGGTCGAGGGCAAGCTGGCTGCGGCCCAGGTCATCGACCCCGCGAGCCTGGACGCCGGCGGGCGCGTGGTCTTCGGTGCCACGGTGGAGCTGGAGGATGAGGACTCGGGCGAGCCCGTCAAGTACCAGATCGTCGGCGAGGACGAGGCCGACCTGAAGCTGGGCCTGATCAACGTGGGCAGCCCCATCGCGCGCGCGCTGATCGGCAAGGAAGAGGGCGACACCGCCGAGGTGCAGGCCCCGGGCGGCGTGCGCCGCTACGAGATCGTCACCGTCAGCTATCTCTGAGCGCCACCATGCGCGAACGTCTGCCCGTGCTGCTGGCTGCGCTGTGGTGGGGCAGCCTTGGCACCATCGGCTTCGTGGCCGTGCCACTCTTGTTCATGCACCTGCCCAGCCCGGCGCTGGCGGGCAACACGGCGGCGCGGCTGTTCGAGGCGCAAGCTATTATTTCAATAGCGTGTGGTCTTGGCCTGTTGGTCCTTTCTAAGGACAAACATGCCGAAACCCAGACGGCATGGGGACGCAGTGCTACGGTTTTCATACTGGGCGGCATGCTGCTCGCGCTGCTGGTCCAGTTCGGCGTGGCGCCGCGCATCGTGGCGCGGCAGAACCTCAGGCTCTGGCACGGTCTGGGCAGCGTGATGTACGCCCTGCAGTGGCTGTGCGCGCTGGCCGTGCTGTGGCGCACGGCGCGGCGCTGAAGCTCACTCGCGCCAGTGCTCGGCCACCCAGGTGGCGGGCTCGATGTGGCGAAAACGCCGGTTGCGCCGGCCGGCCAGTGCGTCCGGCGGATTGCATTCGCCGTGGAAGACGACGACGCGCGCGTCCGGCGGAATGAAGGGCGCGCGCCAGTAGTTGCTCGGCCAGCGCGGGATGCTGTGGTACTTGAAGCTCGGGCACCAGGCGGCCGGCCAGTAGGCCAGCCGGCCCTGGGCATGCATGAAGTCCGACAGATAGGCCTGCTCGTTGCGAAAGCGCCGCCGCACCTCCTCGACATGGCTGCGAAAGTGCTCCAGCACGTCGGCGTGCGCGCCCAGTTCGAAGCGATAGACCGAGGAGTTGCCGGTGATGCGCCACGGCCGCTTGTAGTCGTGGATGATGAGAAATTCACCCGGCTGGGTGAAGAAATCATCCAGCGGCCCCACCACCACCACGTCCACGTCGAGAAACAGCGCCGTGCCGCGCAGCCCGTGCAGGTCGGCGCTGAAGGTGGCCAGCTTGTTCCAGCCGCGCTCGGGAATGCCCGCGGGCAGCTGCAGCGCCGGGATGGGCCGGCACAGCACCTCCGCCCGGATGCCGGTGACGTCGTCGGTCAGGCAGACGAAGGTGAAGTCGCCGCTCAGGTGCCGGCGCACCATGGCGTAGAGCCGGTTGACGTACTCGGGGCCGTACTTGCTGCCCCACTTCATGCACAGGATGTGGCGCGCGGGCGCCGCCGGCGGCGCCATCAGCCGCCCTGGCGCTTCTTCACCGACTGCTGCTTGGGCTTGGCGCGCTTGAGCTGGCCGCCGGCCGTCAGGCGCTGGTTGCCCAGCACGCGCAGCTGCTTGACCTCGGGGCGCTGGCCGGGCCGGCCGTACTTGAGCACCTTGACGTCGCGCGGGCCGGGCTTGCGGTCTTCGTCCAGCGCCTTGTCCTTGCGCGGCAGCGGGCGCCACAGCACCAGCAGCTTGCCGATGTGCTGGATGGGCGCGGCGCCCAGCTCGGCAGCCAGCTCGTGGTAGATGGCTTCGCGCGTGGCGCGGTCGTCGCTGAAGACGCGCACCTTGATCAGGCCGTGGGCCGACAGGGCGGCGTCGACCTCTTTCTTCACGCCGGCGGTCAGGCCGTCGGAGCCGACCATCACGACGGGTTGCAGGTGGTGCGCGTTGGCGCGGTGTTCGCGCCGCTCGGCGGGCGTCAGTTCAATCTGGGGCATGGGTCCGTATTATTCTTCAAGGCATGAAAGCCCAGACCAAAAGCAAGAAGGTCAACAAGGCGTGGTTGAACGACCACGTCAACGACCCGTACGTCAAGCTCGCGCAAAAGGAGGGCTACCGGGCGCGCGCCGCCTACAAGCTCAAGGAGATCGACGAGCAGCTGGGCCTGATCCGGCCCGGCCAGGTGGTGGTGGACCTGGGCAGCGCCCCCGGCGCCTGGAGCCAGTATGTGCGCCGCCGGCTGGCGCCGCAGGGGGCGGCCACGGGGCAGCTGGCCGGCACCATCGTTTCGCTGGATCTTCTGCCCATGGAGCCCATCGAGGGCGTGCTGTTCCTGCAGGGAGACTTTCGAGAGGAGGACGTGCTCGAACGGCTGCAGCAGGCGCTGGGTGGCCGGGCGGTGGACGTGGTGGTCTCGGACATGGCGCCCAACCTGTCGGGCGTGGAGTCGGTCGATGCCGTGCGTATCGCCCACCTGATCGAGCTGGCGGTGGACTTTGCCTTGCAGCACCTCAGGCCCGAGGGCGCGCTGGTGGTCAAGCTCTTTCACGGCAGCGGCTACACCCAGCTGGTGCAGCTGTTTCGCGACACCTTCCAGGTCGTCAAGACAGTCAAGCCCAAGGCCTCGCGCGACCGCTCGTCCGAGACCTTCCTCGTCGGCCTGCGGCCCAAGCCTGGGTTGCGCTGACGCGGCGGTGACCTTGTGGCAGGGCGGGGTTAATGCGTCGGCGCGCCGGGTTGAAACGCCTAAAATCCGCCCCACATGCGCCTGGACGGCCTCCGAACCCGGATGCGGCCGTCCCTCTTTTTTCCGTATCTGGAGTTCCGCTTGAACAATCAGTGGTTTTCTAAAGTCGCCGTCTGGCTGGTCATCGCCATGGTGCTGTTCACGGTGTTCAAACAGTTTGACACCCGGGCCGGCGCGAGCGCAGGCACCATCGGCTACTCCGCCTTCCTGGAGGACGTGCGTGGCGGCCGCATCAAGAGCGCCACCATTCAGGAGGGCCCCGGCGGCACCGAAATCGTGGCC
The DNA here is from genome assembly GCF_032059615.1 of Melaminivora sp. Classification (NCBI taxonomy): domain Bacteria; kingdom Pseudomonadati; phylum Pseudomonadota; class Betaproteobacteria; order Burkholderiales; family Comamonadaceae; genus Melaminivora; species Melaminivora sp. The sequence continues at coordinate 38,722 of NZ_DAMCAM010000003.1, forward strand.
TTGACCAACGATGAGCGCAAGGTGCGCACCACCGCCACCTACCTCGACCGCGGCCTGGTGGGCGACCTGATCAACAACAACGTCAAGTTCGACGTCAAGCCGCGCGAGGAGGGCTCGCTCCTCATGACGCTGCTGGTCAGCTGGGGCCCGATGCTGCTGCTGATCGGCGTGTGGGTGTACTTCATGCGGCAGATGCAGGGCGGCGGCAAGGGCGGGGCGTTCAGCTTCGGCAAGTCCAAGGCGCGCATGCTCGACGAGAACAACAACACCGTCACGTTTGCCGACGTGGCCGGCTGCGACGAGGCCAAGGAAGAGGTCAAGGAAGTGGTGGACTTCCTGAAGGACCCAAACAAGTTCCAGAAACTCGGCGGTCGCATCCCGCGCGGCCTGCTGCTGGTCGGCCCGCCCGGCACCGGCAAGACGCTGCTGGCCAAGTCGATCGCCGGCGAGGCCAAGGTGCCGTTCTTCAGCATCTCCGGCTCCGACTTCGTCGAGATGTTCGTCGGTGTGGGCGCGGCGCGTGTGCGCGACATGTTCGAGAACGCCAAGAAGAACGCCCCCTGCATCATCTTCATCGACGAAATCGACGCCGTGGGTCGCCAGCGTGGCGCGGGCCTGGGCGGCGGCAACGACGAGCGCGAACAGACGCTGAACCAGATGCTGGTCGAGATGGACGGCTTCGAGACCAATCTGGGCGTGATCGTGGTCGCCGCCACCAACCGCCCCGACATCCTGGACGCGGCCCTGCTGCGCCCGGGCCGCTTCGACCGCCAGGTCTACGTGACGCTGCCCGACATCCGCGGCCGCGAGCAGATCCTGAACGTGCACATGCGCAAGATCCCCGCAGGGCAGGACGTCAACCCGGCGATCATCGCCCGCGGCACGCCCGGCATGAGCGGCGCCGACCTGGCCAACCTGTGCAACGAGGCCGCGCTGATGGCCGCGCGTCGCAACGCGCGTGTGGTCGAGATGCAGGACTTCGAGAAGGCCAAGGACAAGATCCTGATGGGCCCCGAGCGCAAGTCCATGGTCATGCCCGAGGAGGAGCGGCGCAACACCGCCTATCACGAGGCCGGCCACGCGCTGATCGGCAAGCTGCTGCCCAAGTGCGACCCGGTGCACAAGGTCACCATCATCCCGCGCGGCCGCGCTCTGGGCGTGACCATGAGCCTGCCCGAGAAGGACCGCTACTCCTATGACAAGGAGTACATGCTGAACCAGATCGCCATGCTGTTCGGCGGCCGCATCGCGGAGGAGGTGTTCATGAACCAGATGACCACCGGCGCCTCCAACGACTTCGAGCGCGCCACGTCGATCGCGCGCGACATGGTCATGCGCTATGGCATGAGCGAGGCGCTGGGCCCCATGGTCTATGCGGAGAACGAAGGCGAGGTGTTCCTGGGCCGCTCGGTCACCAAGACCACCAACATCTCGGAGGAGACCATGCAGAAGGTCGATGCCGAGGTGCGCCGCATCATCGACGAGCAATACGCCCTGGCGCGCAACCTCATCGAGGAGAACCAGGACAAGATGCACGCCATGGCCCGCGCCATGCTCGAGTGGGAGACCATCGACGCCGAGCAGCTCGACGACATCATGGCCGGGCGCGAACCCCGTCCGCCCAAGGACTGGACGCCGCGCCGCCCACCCTCGGGGGGTGACGGCTCCGGCGGCACGCCGGCCGTCAATCCCGACCCGGCCCCTTCGGCGGCCTGAGCGGCGAAAGACCAGAGACCAGAGCGGGGCGCGAGCGCCCCGCTTTTTCACATCCCGCGCCAGCCGCTTTTTCTCGCCCCATGCTTTGGCAGACCACCCGCTTTGCCGTTGACCTGTCCCGCCCGCAGGTCATGGGCATCGTCAACGCCACACCGGACTCGTTCTCCGACGGCGGGCGCCACGCCAGCGCTGCGCAGGCGCTGCGCCACTGCGAGCAGCTTCTGAAGGAGGGTGCCGACCTGCTGGACATCGGTGGCGAGTCCACCCGCCCGGGCAGCCCCCAGGTGCCGCTGCAAGAAGAGCTTGCCCGCGTCCTGCCCGTGGTGCGGGGCGCTGTGCGCCTGGGCGTGCCCGTCTCGGTCGATACCTGCAAGGCCGAGGTCATGCAGGCAGCGCTGGACCTGGGCGCCGACATCGTCAACGACATCTGGGCGCTGCGCCAGCCGGGCGCCGCCGCGGTGGTGGCCGGGCACGGGCGCTGCGGCGTCTGCCTGATGCATATGCACGGCGAGCCCGCCACCATGCAGGCCACCCCCATGGCGGGCGACGCCGTGCCGCAGGTGTTTCAATTTTTGCAGCAAACATCCATTGCCCTGCAAGGGCTGGGCGTGCAAAAGAGCCGCATCGTGATCGACCCCGGCATCGGCTTTGGCAAGACCGTGGCGCAGAATTTCGCGCTGCTGGCCCGCCAGGGCGAACTGCTGGCCACGGGCCTGCCGCTGCTGGCCGGCTGGTCGCGCAAGTCCTCGCTCGGCTCGGTCACCGGCCTGCCGGTGGACGGGCGCCTCGTGCCCAGCACCACGGCCGCCGTGCTGGCGGTGGAGCAGGGCGCACGCATTGTGCGCGTGCACGACGTGCGCGAGACCGTGGCGGCGCTGGCGGTCTGGTCGGCCATGGCGGCCGAACGGCAGGGCGCTCTGGCGCGGCCGCAACCCAACCTTTCTCCTCCACTTCGACAAGACGCTCCATGACGCGCAAGTATTTCGGCACCGACGGCATCCGCGGCACCGTGGGCCAGGCCCCCATCACCCCCGACTTCGTCCTGCAGCTCGGCCATGCCGTCGGGCGCGTGCTGCGCCGTACCGAGGACCGCCCCACGGTGCTGATCGGCAAGGACACGCGCATCTCGGGCTACATGCTGGAGAGCGCGCTGGAGTCCGGGCTGAACTCCGCCGGCGTCGATGTGGTGCTGCTCGGGCCGCTGCCTACGCCGGGCGTGGCCTACCTGACGCGCGCGCAGCGCGCCAGCCTGGGCGTGGTCATCAGCGCCAGCCACAACCCTTACCCCGACAACGGCATCAAGTTCTTCAGCGCCCAGGGCAGCAAGCTGTCCGACGCCTGGGAGGAAGAGGTGGAGCAGGCGCTCGCCCAGCCGCCGCAGTGGGCCGATTCTGCCAGCCTGGGCCGCGCCCAGCGCCTGGACGACGCGGCCGGCCGCTACATCGAGTTCTGCAAGAGCACCTTCGCGCACGAGCTGTCGCTGCGCGGCCTGCGCATCGTGGTGGATGCCGCCCACGGCGCGGCCTACCACATCGCGCCCAAGGTCTTCCATGAGCTGGGCGCCGACGTCATCGCCATCGGCTGCGCGCCCGACGGCCTGAACATCAACCACGAGGTGGGCGCGACCCACCCCGAGGCCCTGGTGCGCGCCGTGCGCGCCAACCACGCCGACTTCGGCATCGCGCTGGACGGGGACGCCGACCGCCTGCAAATCGTGGACGGCGCCGGGCGCCTCTACAACGGCGACGAGCTGCTCTACCTCATGGTCGCCGACCGCCTGGCGCGCGGAGAGCAGGTGCCCGGCGCGGTGGGCACGCTCATGACCAACCTGGCGGTCGAGGAGGCCCTGTCGCGCCGCGGCGTGCAGTTCGTGCGCGCCAAGGTGGGTGACCGCTACGTGCTCGAAGAGCTGACGCGGCGCCGCTGGCTGCTCGGCGGCGAGGGCTCGGGCCATCTGCTGGCGCTGGACCGGCACACCACCGGCGACGGCCTGGTCAGCGCCCTGCAGGTGCTGCAGGCCTGCGTGGGCAGCGGCAAGACACTGGCCCAGCTGCTGCAGGGCATGGAGCTGTTCCCGCAGGTGCTGCTCAACGTGCGCCTGGGCCCGCAGCAGGACTGGCAGCGCAACACCCGGCTGGCCGAGGCTACCCGCGCGGTGCAGGACACTCTGGGCGATGGCGGCCGCGTGCTGGTGCGCGCCAGCGGCACCGAGCCGCTCTTGCGGGTGATGGTCGAGGCGCGCGACGCCGCCCTGGCCAATCGCTGCGCACAGCAGCTGGCTGACGCCGCCCGCGCCGGCTGAAGGCGCGCGCACTGGCGGTGGAGCAGCGCTCTTTGCCGCACAATCGCGCGCGCTCGTGAGGAAGCCCGCATGAAGGACACCCTGCAGAAATTGCTGTCGCACGGCCACCTGGCCGATGCCGTCAGCCACGTCAATTCGCTCGAACTCGATACTGCCCTAGGGCTGACCGAGAAGCTGGCAGCGAACGATCTCGTCCGCCTGCTGGAAAGCCCGGACCTGCGCTGCGGCCCGCTGTTCATCGAAAAGGCCGCCGCGGCCGGCCGCGGCGAAGTGCTCGAACACATGGCCGAGGACCGCCTGGCCGACCTGCTGAGCAATCTGCACCCGGAAGAACGCGACCAGGCGCTGCGCCTGCTGACCCCCGCATCCCGCACCTCGGTGCAGCGGCTGATGGCCTACCCGCAGGGCACGGCCGGCAGCATCATGACCACGGAGTTCCTGCAGGTGCCCCTGGCCTGGACGGTGGCGCGCACGCTGCAGCACATCCGCGAGACCGAGGGCATGCACGAGACCGTGTACGCCATCTACGTGGTGGACGACGCACAGCGTCTGCGCTTCGTGCTGTCACTGCGCCAGCTGGTCTGCGCCGAGCCGGCCCAGCCGCTGGAGGCGCTGTGGGGCGGCAGCGAGGCCATCACCGTCGCGCCCGAGGTGGACCGCGAGGAAGTGGCCCGCATCATCCGGCGCCACGACTTCCTCGCGCTGCCGGTGGTTGACGAGGAGCGGCGGGTGCTCGGCATCGTCACCGTGGACGACGTCATCGACGCCCTGATCGAGGAGGCCCAGGAGGACATCGGCCGCTTCGGCGGCGGCGAACACATGGGCGCGCCCTACCTGGAGGTGGGCTTCGGCACCATGCTCAAGAAGCGCGGCGGCTGGCTGGCCATTCTGTTTCTCGGCGAGATGCTCACCGCCAGCGCCATGCAGCACTATGAGATGCAGCTGGAAAAGGCCGTGGTGCTGGCCATGTTCATTCCGCTCATCATGAGCTCAGGCGGCAACTCGGGCTCGCAGGCTACGTCGCTGCTGATCCGCGGCCTGGCGCTGGGCGAGGTGCGGTTGCGCGACTGGTGGCGCGTCATCCTGCGCGAACTGCCCACCAGCCTCGTGCTGGGCGCCGGCCTGGGGGCCATCGGCTTTACCCGCATCCTGGTGTGGCAGCACGCGGGCTTCTACGACTACGGCGAGCACTACCTGCTGATCGCCTTCACCATCTGGCTGTCACTGGTCGGCATCGTCTGCTTCGGCTCCAGCATCGGCTCCATGCTGCCGTTCCTGCTGCAGCGCGTGGGGCTGGACCCGGCCAGCGCCTCGGCGCCGCTGGTGGCGACGCTGGTGGATGTGCTGGGCCTGGTGATCTATTTCTCGGTCGCGGCGCTGCTGCTGAGCGGAACGCTGCTGTAGCCGCCGGCGGCTAGTAGCGCGGCACGGCCGGGTCGCGCTCGGCCGACCAGGCGTCGATGCCGCCCGCCACGTTGGCTACGGCGCCAAAGCCCTGTTGCGCCAGGTAGGCCGCCACGCGCAGGCTGCGCGCGCCGTGGTGGCACAGGCAGGCCACCGGGCGCTCGGGCTCCAGTTCGTTCAGGCGCGCAGGCACTTCGCCCATGGGGATGGCCACCAGCTCGAAGGCAGGCGCTGGGCGCACGCTGGCCACCTGCAGCTCCCAGGGCTCGCGCACGTCCAGCACCATGGGCCGTTCGCCGGCGTGTTCCTGCAGCCAGGCGTCCAGCTCGGAGGGCCGCAGCTGTTCGAACATGCGTCAGAAGCGGAAAGGCGAGGGCTCGGGGAAGTTGCGCAGGCGCGGGGCGATCACGTCCCAGGGCTGGGTGGTCTCCAGGCCATGGCCCACCTTGCGCACGATGGTCGCGCGCATCATGGGCTCGACCCCGACGATGGCACCCAGGCGGCCGCCGTCGCGCAGCAGGCCCAGCAGGCGGTGCGGCACTTCGGCCACCGAGCCGCTGAGCACGATGACGTCGAACGGCCCGTCGTTGATGGGATCGAGGGCGCCGTCGGCCTGGCGCACGTCGGCGTTGCGCACCCCGGCGGCCTTCAGGTTCTCGCGCGCGAATTCGACCAGGCCGGGCACGATCTCCAGCGACACCACATGCTCGGCCTGGTAGGCCAGCAGCGCCGCCATGTAGCCCGAGCCGGCACCGATCTCCAGCACCCGGTCGGTCGGGCGCACCTGCAGGTCCTGCAGCATGCGCGCCTCCACGCGCGGCGCGAGCATGATCTGCCCCAGGCGGCTGGCCTCCTCGACGGGCTCGGTCAGGGGGATTTCCACGTCGGCAAAGGCCATGCCCTGGCAGGCCTGCGGCACGAAAGCCTCGCGCCGCACGGCGGCCAGCGTGTCCAGCACCCCGTCATCGAGCACATTCCAGGGGCGGATCTGCTGCTCGATCATGTTGAAGCGCGCATGCGCGATGGGGTCTTGCACGTTGGCAAGCGTGTTCAGGGGCAGATTCATGAAGCACTCCGGTGCGGGACGCGGTGAAGACGGACAAAACGGCCGATTTTAGGCCGCCCGCACGGTGCACTGGCGCTGTTGTCCGGCAAGGGGGGTGCCTCGGCCCTTCCTATGATGGCGGCGGCCCGCGATCACACCCGTCGGGCGGGAGAAACTTTCATGAGCAATGCCGAAGCGAACACCGAAACCATCGTCCTGGGCGGGGGGTGCTTCTGGTGCGTCGACGCCATTTTCCGCCGCGTGCGCGGCGTCACCGCGGTGCAGAGCGGCTATGCCAACGGGCATGTGCCGCAGCCCACCTACCAGCAGGTCTGCACGGGCAGCACCGGGCACGCCGAGGTGGTGCGCGTGGAGTTCGACCCTGAGGAGATCGACGTGCGCGAAATCCTGGAGATCTTCTTTGCCACGCACGACCCGACCACGCCCGACCGCCAGGGCAACGACGTCGGCCCGCAGTACCGCAGCGCCATCTACTACAGCCGCCCCGAGCACCGCGAGGCGGCCGAGGAGCTGATGCACAGCATGGAGCAGGAACGGATGTTCGGCGCGCCCCTGGTCACCGAGCTTGCGCCGCTGCGCAGCTTCTGGCCGGCCGAGGCCTACCACGAGGACTACTACACCGCCAACCCGCAGCAGGGTTATTGCGCCTTCGTGATCGCCCCCAAGGTGGAGAAATTCCGCAAGACCTTCCAGCGCCACCTCAAAAGCGGCGCCTGAGCGGCCCTCACATCGATTCGGCCAGCATGCGCCGGTAGTCCTCGGCGCTGGCCTGGCGCGGATTGGTCTTGTGGCAGTGGTCGGCCAAGGCGCCCCGGATCACGGCGTCGAACAGCGAGGCGTCCACGCCCAGCGCGGCCAGACCGGTTGGCAGGCCCAGGCGCTCGCTCAGGGCGTGCACGGCCGGGGCCACCTCGTCGCCGCTGGCCAGGCCCATGGCGCGGGCCATGCGCTCCAGGCGGCGCTCGGCCTGCATGGACTCGGCCTCGGCGTTGAAGCGGATCACCGCCGGCAGGAAGATGGCGTTCAGCGTGCCGTGGTGCAGCCGCGGCGCCAGGCCGCCGAGGCTGTGGCTGAGCGAGTGCACGCAACCCAGCCCTTTCTGGAAGGCCATGGCGCCCTGCATGCTGGCGCTCATCATGTGCAGGCGCGCGTTGCGGTCGCCGCCGTCGCGCGTGGCCGCCTCGATGTGGCGCCAGCCGCGCTCCAGGCCGTCGAGCGCGATGCCGTCGGCCGGCGGGTTGAAGGCCGCCGACATGAAGGTCTCCATGCAGTGGGCGATGGCGTCCATGCCGGTGGCCGCGGTGAGCTGCGGCGGCAGGCCCAGGGTCAGCTCGGGGTCGCACAGCGCGGCGCGCGGCATCAGGTGCCAGGAATGAAAGCCCAGTTTGCGTCCGTCCTCGACGATCAGGATGGCCCCGCGCGCCACCTCGCTGCCCGTGCCGCTGGTGGTCGGCACGGCGATCAGCGGCGCCACCGCTTCGGTGATCCGCGGCGAGCCGCCCTCAATGGTGGCGTAGGTGGTGAGCGGCCCGGCGTGGGTCGCGGCAATGGCGATGCCCTTGGCGCAGTCGATGGCCGAGCCACCGCCCACGGCGACCAGGCCGTCGCAGCCGTGCTCGCGGTACAGCGCCACGGCGGCGCGCACCGCGGCCTCGGTCGGGTTGGCCGGCGTCTGGTCGAACACCGCCACCGGCAGGGGCGCCAGCGCCTGCAGCGCCGGCTGCAGCACGCCCGCGGCGCGAACGCCCGCATCGGTGACGACCAGCGGCCGCGTGATGCCCACGCGCGCGCATTCCTGCGCCAGCAGGCGCACGGCGCCAAAGTCGAACTGGATCTGGGTGAGGTACTGGATGAGGGCCATGCGAGCGGGTTGCAGAGGTTGCCGTTACGATCGACCGCCACCCTACAACGGCGCGCAGCCCCTGACCAGACAGCCAACCCGCATCCGGCGCCGCCGTGCGTCGCCCGGGCGACAGCCGGGCAGCCGCACGGGGCACCCCACCCGCCATGACAGCCAACCCACCCTTTCACTCCCACGCGCGGCTGACGCCGCAGATGGCAGGCGTGCTCGAACGCATGGCCCGCGCCGCGCGGCCCGCCCTGCATACCCTGACGCCTGGCGAGGCGCGCGCACTCTACGCCGCCGGCGCCGACGTGCTGGAGGTGCCGCGCGCCGAGCTGGCGCGCGTGCAGGAGCTGCAGCTGCCCGCGCGGGACGGCGAGTGCCTGCCCGCGCGCCTGTACGCGCCCACCCGGGACGCCGGCCTGCCGCTGCTTTTGTATCTGCACGGCGGGGGCTTCACCATCGGCAGCATCGACACCCACGATGTACTGTGCCGCGAGCTGGCGCGGCTTGCGGGCTGCATGGTTGTCTCGCTCGGCTACCGGCTTGCGCCCGAACACTGCTTTCCGACGGCGGTGCACGACACCTGGGATGCGCTGCAGTGGCTGGCCGAGCATGCGGCGAGCCTGGGCGCCGACCCCGCGCGCCTGGCCGTGGGCGGCGACAGCGCCGGCGGCACGCTGGCCGCCGTGGCGGCGCTGCAGGCGCGCGACGCCGGTCTGGCGCTGGCGCTGCAGCTGCTGATCTACCCCGGCACCACGGCCCACCAGGACACGCCCTCGCACCAGCGCTACGGCCAGGGACTGGTGCTGGAGGCCAGCGCCATCGCCTGGTTCTTCGACCAGTACATCGCCCCCGGGCCGGCGCGCGAGGACTGGCGCTTTGCCCCGCTGCTCGCTCCCGACCTGGAGGGCGTGGCCCCCGCGTGGGTGGGCCTGGCCGAGTGCGATCCGCTGGTGGACGAAGGCATCGCCTATGCCGACCGCCTGCGCATGGCGGGCGTGCCGGTGCAGCTGGAGATCTACCGGGGCGTGACGCACGAATTCATCAAGATGGGCCGTGCCATCCCCGAGGCGCGCCAGTTCCACCACGACGCGGCCGCCGCCTTGCGCGCGGCCCTTTTCCCGCTGGATTGACAGGCACCATGCAACTTTCCGATTTCCGCAGCCGCACGCGCCTGCGCGTGCGCTGGTCCGAGGTGGACCCGCAGAAGATCGTCTTCAACGCCCACTACCTGACCTATGCCGACTGCGCCATGGCCGACTACTGGCGCGCGCTGGCGCTGCCCTACGAGGACAGCATGCGCGTGCTGGGCGGCGACGTCTTCCTGAAAAAGGCCGAGGTGCAATACCACGCCCCGGCCCGCCTCGACGACCTGCTGGACGTGGGCCTGCGCTGCACGGGATTCGGTGACAGCTCCATGGCGTTCGAGTGCGGCATCTTCGCGGGCGATCGGCTGCTGGCCTCGGTGGCGCTGCTCTACGTCTTTGCCGACCCCGCCGCGCAGGCCAAGAAGAGTGTGCCGCCCGCGCTGCGCGCCGTGATCGAGCACTTCGAGGCGGGCGGCGAGATGGTCGAGCTGCGCACCGGTGACTGGTCTGCGCTGCAGGGCGATGCCTCGGCGCTGCGCATGGCGGTCTTCGTCGAGGAGCAGCGCATCGACCCGCAGATCGAAATCGACGAGCACGACGCCGGCGCCCTGCACGCCGTTGCCTACAACCGCCTGGGCCTGCCCGTGGCCACCGGCCGGCTGCTGGCCGGCGCCGCGCAGGATGAGCTGCGCATTGGCCGCATGGCGGTGCAGCGCAGCCTGCGCGGCCAGCGCCTGGGCCGGCAGGTGCTCGACGCGCTGGTGCGTGCGGCCCGCGAGCGCGGCGCACGCTGCGTGAGCCTGCACGCCCAGCGCAGCGCGGAGGATTTCTACCGCCGCGCCGGCTTCACGGCCGAGGGCGAGCCGTTCGAAGAGGCAGGCATCGCGCACATCGCCATGCGCCAGCCGCTCGATTGACTATCGTATCGATAGCTGTAGGCCCATGACTGGCAACGCCAAAACCCGTTTTTGGCGTGTTTTTTGAGGTGCTGGCTCAAATGTCTTCCAGCAAGGCATAGGGCAGCGGCTGCAGCTCCAGCGGTACGCCCGCCACCTGCAACGCGCCACCCGCGGCCGCGATCTGCAGCGACACCAGCGCGTCCACGCCGCCGCCCGGCGCCGGCGCCGCCTGCACCACCAGGCCCACGGGCTGCTCGGCGTCGTCCTGGGCAAAGACTTCCGCGCCGGGCGCCACGGACGCGGGCGCGTGTGCCAGGAAGGTGCGCCGCTTGATGGCGCCGCGGAACTGGCTGCGCGCCACCACCTCCTGGCCCGGATAGCAGCCCTTCTTGAAGTTCACGCCGCCCACCGATTCGTAGTTGAGCATCTGCGGCACGAAGGCCTCGGCCAGCGGCGCGGTGAGCGTGGCCACGCCGCTGCGCACCTCGCTCCAGTCCCACAGCGCGGGCGCAAGCGCCGGCGCCTCGGGCGGCAGGCTGCCGGCGGGTGCGATGCGCAGCGCGCGCGGCTGGCCGTCGGCCGGGTACAGGGCGACCACGCTGGCCTCGCCCTGCTGCGCCAGCGTCCAGGGCGCGGCGTCGGCGGGCAGGGCGGCTTCAGCAGCCTCGCCCAGCAGGCCGTGCAGCTGGTAGTCGGCGCTGGCGTCCGTGAGCCGCGCCTTGGCGCGCAGCACGAACATGGACAGGCGCCTGAGCGTGGGCGCCAGCAGGTCGCGCGAACACAGCAGCAGCACCTCGGCGTCGCCGCGCTTGAAGCCGATGAAGCTGGCCAGCATGCGCCCCTTGGGGTTGAGCAGGGCGGCCAGGCGCGCATGGTGCGGGTCCAGCAGGGCAAAATCCTGGCTTAGCTGGCCATGCAGGAAGGTGGCGGCGTCCTCGCCCGCCACGCGGATGACGCCCAGGTGGGCCAGGGCGGCGGCGCCGGACGGCAGGGGCGGGCGGCTCTCCGGCCCGGTGGGGAAAGGCGTGGAATCGGTCATGCGTGAATTATCATGGCCGGCTTCTTTCCGCCCTGCCGCTGCTGCCTTTATCGCCCGTGCGTCGTCTCTTTCTCCTGTTGCTCGTCCTCGTGGTCGCCGCGGGTGCGGCCGCCGCCTGGTGGCTGCAGGCGCCACTGCCGCAGCGCCCCGGCGCGGCGCTGGCCGGCCAGCCGCTGGAGCTGGCCATCGAGCCGGGCACCACGCCGCGCGGCGTGGCCCGCGCGGCCGTGCAGGCGGGCTTGGACGTGAATGCCGACCTGCTGTACTGGTGGTTCCGGCTCTCGGGCCAGGACCGGGGCATCCGCGCCGGCAACTACGAGATCCCGCCCGGCACCACGCCGCAGGCGCTGCTGCAAAAACTGGTGCGCGGCGAAGAGGCGCTGCGCGCCGTCACCCTGGTCGAGGGCTGGAATTTTCGCCAGGTGCGCCAGGCGCTGGCGCGCGCCGAGCAGCTGCGCGCCGACACCGCGGGCCAGAGCGACGAGGCCATCATGGCGGCGCTGGGCCGCGCGGGCGTGCCCGCCGAGGGGCGGTTCTTCCCCGACACCTACACCTACGCCAAGGGCAGCAGTGACCTGGCCGTGCTGCGCCGGGCCCTGCACGCCATGGACCGGCGCCTGGAGGCCGCCTGGGCGCAGCGCGACGCGCGCACGCCGCTCAAGAGCGCCGACGAGGCGCTGATCCTGGCGAGCATCGTCGAGAAGGAGACCGGCCGCGCCGAGGACCGCGCCCTGGTGGCCGGCGTCTTTGCCAACCGCCTGCGCGTGGGCATGCTGCTGCAGACCGACCCCACGGTGATCTACGGCCTGGGCGAGAAGTTCGACGGCAACCTGCGCCGGCGCGACCTGACCACCGACACGCCCTTCAACACCTACACCCGCGCCGGCCTGCCGCCCACGCCGATCGCCATGCCCGGCAAGGCCTCGCTGCTGGCGGCCGTGCAGCCGGCCGAAACCCAATCGCTGTACTTCGTGGCGCGCGGCGACGGCTCCAGCCACTTCAGCAGCACGCTCGACGAGCACAACCGCGCGGTCAACCGCTACCAGCGCGGCCAGAAATGACGGCGGCGACCATGCAGCACGGCCTGTTCATCACCTTCGAGGGCATCGACGGCGCGGGCAAGTCCTCGCACATCGAGGCGCTGGCCCAGGCCTTTGGCGCCGCCGGGCGCACCGTGACGCTCACGCGCGAGCCCGGTGGCACGCCGCTGGCCGAGCGGCTGCGCGAGCTGCTGCTGCACCAGCCCATGGACGCGCTGACCGAGGCACTGCTGGCCTTTGCCGGGCGGCGCGACCACCTGCGCTGCGTCATCGAGCCGGCGCTGGCGCGCGGCGAGGTGGTGCTGTGTGATCGCTTCACCGACGCGACCTTTGCCTACCAGGGCGCGGGGCGCGGCGTCGATGCCGGTTTGCTATCGCAATTGGAGCACACTGTCCAGGCGGGATCTGGGCAAAACCCCGATTCGGTCCGCAACCCCGACCTGACGCTGTGGTTCGACGTGGCCCCCGAGGTGGCGGCCGCGCGCCTGGCCGCCGCCCGCGCGCCCGACCGGTTCGAGGCCCAGCCGGTCGAATTTTTTCGCCGCGTGGCGGGCGGCTACGCCCAGCGCATGGCCGAGGCGCCGGCGCGCTTTGCCCGCATCGACGCGGCCCGGGCACGCGAGCAGGTCGCCGCCGAGGTGCTGGCGCAGGTTGCCGCGCGCGGCTGGCTCGGTGGTGGGGGCGGTGTGCATGGCTGAGTCCGCAGCGCCCTGGATCGCCGCGCAGCGCGCCCGGCTGCTGGCCCAGCGCGGCCATGCCTGGCTGCTGCAGGGCCCCTCGGGCCTGGGGCAGTACGAGCTGGCACTGGAGCTGGTGCGCGCCTGGCTGTGCGACCACCCGGGCGCGCCGGGCGCGTGCGGCGCCTGCGCGAGCTGCCACGGCATCGCCGTGCGCACCCACCCTGACCTGTACGTGCTGATGCCCGAGACGCGCATGCTCGCGCTGGGCTGGCCGCTGCCGGAGAAGGCCCAGACCGAGATCGACGACAAGAAGCGCAAGCCGAGCCGCGAAATCCGTGTGGACGCCATGCGCGATGCCGTGGAGTTCACGCAGCGCACCAGCAGCCGCGGCCGGGGCAAGGCGGTGCTGGTCTATCCGGCCGAGCAGATGAACCACATCACCGCCAACGCCCTGCTCAAGACGCTGGAGGAGCCGCCGGGCGACGCGCGCTTCGTGCTGGCCACCGAGGCCGCGCACGAGCTGTTGCCGACGATCCGCAGCCGCTGCCTGGCGCACACCATGGCTTGGCCGGCGCAGGGCCAGATGCAGCCCTGGCTGCAGCAGCAGGGGGTGGACGCCAAGGCGGCCGACGCGCTGCTGCGCGCCGCGGGCGGGCGCCCGCACGAGGCGCTGGCCCTGGCGCGCGCGGGCCGCAGCCCCGCCGCCTGGGCGCTGATCCCGCGGGCTGTGGCGCAGGGCGACGCCGCTGCCCTGGCCGAATTCGAGCCGGCCGAGGCGGTGCAGGTGCTGCAAAAAGTCTGCCACGACGCGCTGGCCGTGAGGGCGGGCGCCGCGCCGCGCTACTTCGCGCCGCAGGACCTGCCGCCGGCCGAGGGTCTGCCCGGGTTTGCCGTGCTCACGCGCTGGTCGCGGGCGCTGGTGCAGCACGCGCGCACGGCCGAGCACCCCTTCAACGCCGGGCTGATGCGCGAGGCGCTGGCCGCGCAGGCGCAGCAGGCCCTGGCGCCGCGCCGCTGACGGCGCTGAAACGAAAGGCAGCCATGGCCACCAGCACCGAGCAGACCCCCCCGCGCCCGGGCGTCATCCAGCTGAATATCCGGGAAAAAGCCGCGCTGTACGCCGCCTACATTCCGTTCTTCGAGCAGGGTGGCATCTTTGTGCCGACCACGCGCGAATACCGCCTGGGCGATGATGTCTACCTGCTGCTGACCCTACCCGAGGATGAGGGCCGCTACCCCGTCGCGGGGCAGGTGGCCTGGATCACGCCGGCACGCGCGGCGGGCAACCGCACGCAGGGCGTGGGGGTGCAGTTTCCGCGGGACGAGGCGTCGCGCCAGCTGCGCCGCCGCATCGAGGAGATCCTGGGCAGCAGCCTGCAGTCAGAGCGGCCCACGCAGACCATCTGACCTGGCTACGTGCCGCGTCCCGCGCGCACCCATCCGCCTCGCCGGGCGGCCGCCGCGGAGCCACATTTCATTGTTCAAGCACCCATGTTCGTCGATTCGCATTGCCACCTGAACTTTCCCGAGCTGCGCGCACGCGTGCCGGAGATCCGCGAGGCCATGGCGCAGGCGCAGGTGGACCGCGCCCTGTGCATCTGCACCACGCTGGAGGAGTTCGACGACGTCCACGCCCTGGCCCTGGCGCATGACAACTTCTGGGCCACCGTGGGCGTGCACCCCGACAACGAAGGCATGGCCGAGCCTACGGTCGAGGACCTGGTGCGCCGCGCCCGCCTGCCGCGCGTGGTCGCCATCGGCGAGACCGGGCTCGATTACTACGGCATGGAGGACCGCAAGGGCGGGCGCAGCATCGCCGACCTGCAGTGGCAGCGCGAGCGTTTTCGCACGCACATCCGCGCGGCCCGTGAGACGGCGCGGCCGCTGGTGATCCACACGCGCAGCGCCGCCGCCGACACCCTGGCCATCCTGCGCGAAGAGGGCGAGGACGGCGCCGGCAACCGGGCGGGCGGGGTGTTTCACTGCTTCACCGAAACGGCCGAGGTGGCGCGCGCGGCGCTCGACCTGGGTTACTACGTCTCGTTCTCCGGCATCCTCACCTTCAAGAACGCCCAGGACCTGCGCGACGTGGCGGCCTTCGTGCCGCTGGAGCGCCTGCTGATCGAAACCGACAGCCCCTATCTTGCCCCCGTGCCGTATCGCGGCAAGGTCAACAGCCCGGCTTACGTGCCCTTCGTCGCGCAGCAGGTCGCCCAGGTCAAGGGGCTGCCGCTGGAGCAGGTGGCAGATGCAACCAGCCGCAACTTCGAGCAACTTTTCTTGAATGGAACCGCCCCATGATCGCGCGTCGCACCCTTCTTTCAGCGCTGGTGTTGGCCGGCCCCACGGCGGCCTGCGCGGCCGGCGGCGCCCACGCCGATTTCTTCCGTGCGATCGAGGTGGACAACGTGCAGGCCGTGTCAGCCCTGCTGCGCCGCGGGTTCGACCCCAACGCGCGCGACACGCGCGGCCAGCCGGCGCTGGTGCTGGCCCTGCATGGCGAGTCGCCCCAGTCGGCGCAGCTGCTGATCGGCGCGCGCGGCCTGAAGGTGAACGCCCGTAACGCCAAGGGCGAGACGGCCCTGATGATGGCCGCGCTGCGCGGCAACCTGGAGGCCGCCCGCGCCCTGATCGCCCGCGATGCCGACGTGAACCAGGAGGGCTGGACGCCGCTGCACTACGCCGCCTCGTGCATCACCGACGAAGCGCCCGAAATGGTGGCCCTGCTGCTCAGGCAGCATGCATTCATCGACGCGGCCAGCCCCAACGGCACCACGCCCCTGATGATGGCGGTGCGCTATGGCAAGTTCGAAAGCGCCCTGCTGCTGGTGCGCGAGGGCGCCGACCCCACGCTCAAGAACGAGAAGGGCCTGTCGGCGCTGGATTTTGCGCGCCAGGCCGACCGGGCCGACATGCTGGACCTCGTTACCCAGGCGCTGCGCCGGCGCGCGCCCCGGGCAGGGCGGTGGTAGCAGCTGCCGGTTTTTCAATGAAAAACGGCTCCAGCCCTTGTCCGGCAAGGGCTCGCTGCTCTTTTTTTTGAATTGCCTGCGGCTCAGGCGGGGCGCGCCTGCAGGCGTGCGTACAGCCCGCCCAGCGCCAGCAGTTCGGCGTGCGTGCCCTGCTCGGCGATGCGGCCGCGCTCCATGACGACCACGCGGTCGGCGTGCTCGATGGTGGACAGCCGGTGGGCGATCACCAGCGTGGTGCGCCCGCGCATCAGGCGCTGGAGGGCGTCCTGCACCAGGCGTTCGGACTCGGTATCGAGCGCCGAGGTGGCTTCGTCCAGGATCAGGATGGGCGCGTCCTTGTAGAGGGCGCGCGCGATCGCCAGGCGCTGGCGCTGGCCGCCCGACAGCTGCGTGGCGTTGTGCCCGACCCGGGTGTGCATGCCCTGCGGCAGCGCGGCCACGTGTTCGGCCAGGTTGGCCGCCTGCAGGCAGTCCTGCACGCGCCGCTCGTCGACGGGCGCGCCCAGGGCGACGTTGGCGGCGATGCTGTCGTTGAACATCACCACGTCCTGGCTGACCAGTGCAAACTGCGCGCGCAGCGAATCCAGGCTCCAGTCCTGCAGCGGCACGCCGTCCAGCCGCACCATGCCGCTGCCGGGCACGAGAAAGCGCGGCAACAGGTTGACCAGCGTGGTCTTGCCGGCGCCCGAGGGGCCGACCAGCGCCACCACCTCACCTGGCCGGATGGCCAGCGTCACCCCGGCCAGGGCCGGCGCGTGCTCGTCGCTGAACGACACCGACACGTCCTGCAGCTCCAGCGCCCCCTGGGCGCGGCCGGCCTGGTGCGTGCCGCTGTCCTCGGGCAGAGACTGGGACAGCAGCAGCAGGCCGCGCTCGAGCGCCGCCACGCCGCGCGTGATGGGGTTGGCCACGTCCGCCAGGCGCCGGATGGGGGCGATCAGCATCAGCATGGCGGCGATGAAGGAGGCAAAGCCGCCCACCGTCACCTCATGCGCGCCGCCTGCGCTGCCGTGGCTCTGCCACAAGGCGATGCAGATCACGGCCGAGAGGGCGCCGGCGGCCAGTAGCTGGGTGGTGGGCGTCATGGCGGCCGAGGCGATGGTCGACTTGATGGCCAGGCGGCGCAGCTCCTGGCTCAGGGCGCCGAAACGGCCGGCCTGCTGCTGCTGGGCGCCGTGCAGGCGAACCATGCGGTGGGCGAGCACGTTTTCCTCCACCACATAGGCCAGGTCGTCGGTGGCCTGCTGGCTGGTCTTGGTGATCCTGTAGAGGCGCCGCGACAGGGTCTTCATGATCCAGGCGACGCCCGGCACCATGACGGCGACGATGAGCGTGAGCTGCCAGTTCAGGTAGATCAGGTAGGCGAGCAGCGCAATCAGTGTGAAGCCGTCGCGCGACAGGCCCATGAGCGCCTGCACCAGCGCGGTGAAGCCGGTTTGCACCTCATACACCACGGTGTTGGACAGGGTGCTGGCCGACTGGCGTGAGAACAGCTCCATCTGCGCCACCATCAGCCGATCGAACAGGGCGGTGCGCAGGCGCAGCATGCCTTCGTTGGCGATGCGTGCCAGGGCGTACTGGCCGGTGAATTGCGCCAGACCCCGCACCAGGAAGGTGCCGATGATGGCCACCGGCACCATCCACAGCTGCAGCGACCCTTCGGTAAAGCCCTGGTCGAGCAGGGGCTTGAGCAGGGCGGGGATCAGGGGCTCGGTAGCGGCGCCCACCAGAGTGGCCAGCACCGCCAGCGTCCAGGCCAGCCGCTGGTGGCCAAAGTAGGCGTGCAGGCGCTTCAGACGTGACAGCAGCGGCAATGGCGCGGCGGCGGCGGGCGCGCCGGCGGCCGCGCTGCTGTGGTGTGCTTCTCCCATGGGGTGCGAATTCTACGGTTCGCCCCCAATCCCCGCCGGCACAGTTTGTCACGTCGCCCCGCGTTCGATGTGTAACATTGCAGCCCTTTGCTGTCCGGCATTCGACGGCGCCTGCTTGCTTGCCAATGACCACTGAAGACCGCTTCCTCCCCCATTCCTTCCTTCCTGCCCGCATGGGCGAACCGGGCCGCTGGTCGCGCCGCGCGGCCACGCTGGCGCTCGCCGGTGGCTGCGCCGTGCCGGCCCTGGCGCAGTTCCGCGTGGAGATCGCGGGCGTCGGACTGACGCAGCTGCCCGTGGCGATCGCGCCATTCCGGGGCGAGGCCCAGTCGCCGCAGAAGATCTCGGCCATCGTCCAGGCAGACCTGGAGCGCAGCGGCCGATTCACCGGCGTGGACGCCTCGGGCGTCATGCTCGACGAGCTGTCGCGCCCCGACCTGAGCCTGTGGCGCCAGCGCAGTGCCGACGCCCTGGCCTCGGGCAGCGTCACGCGCCTGGCCGACGGGCGCTTCGACGTGCGCTTTCGCCTGTGGGACGTGGTGCGCGCGCAGGACCTGGGCGGCCAGAGCTTCGTCGTCACCCAGGCGGACCTGCGCCTGGTCGCGCACCGCATCGCCGATTTCATCTACGAAAAGCTGACCGGCGAGCGCGGCATCTTCTCCACGCGCCTGGCCTACGTCACCAAGGTCGGCGCGCGCTACAGCCTGTGGATCGCCGACGCTGACGGCGAGAACGCACAGTCGGCCCTGTCCAGTCCCGAGCCCATCATCTCGCCGGCCTGGTCGCCCAACGGCTCGCAGGTCGCCTACGTGTCGTTCGAGTCGCGCAAGCCCGTGGTCTATGTCCACGACGTGGCCTCGGGGCGGCGCCGGCTGATCGCCAACTTCCGCGGCTCCAACAGCGCGCCGGCCTGGTCCCCCGACGGCCGCCAGCTGGCCGTCACGCTCAGCCGCGACGGCGGCTCGCAGCTCTACACCATCGACGCCCATGGAGGCGAGCCGCGCCGGCTGATGCAGAGCGTGGGCATCGACACCGAGCCGGCGTATTCCAGCGACGGGCGCAGCATCTATTTCGTGAGCGACCGCGGCGGCTCGCCCCAGGTCTATCGCGTGGCCAGCAGCGGCGGCCCGGCCGAGCGCGTGACCTTCCAGGGGTCCTACAACATCTCGCCGGCCATCAGCCCGGACGGTCAGTGGTTGGCCTACATCTCGCGCGTCGGGGGTGGCTACAAACTGCACGTCATGGATCTCAAGGCCGGCACGGTGGCAGCCATCACCGACACGGTGGCGGATGAAAGCCCGAGCTTTGCCCCCAACAGCCGCCTGATCGTGTATGCGACCCAGCAGCAGGGGCGCGACGCTCTCATGACCACCACGCTGGACGGCAAGATCAAGGCCCGGCTGGCGGGGCAGGGCGGTGACATCCGCGAGCCCGACTGGGGCCCGTACCAGAAGCAATAACAACGTTTCCCTTCCAACTACAACAGCTCTTCAGGAGAGACCTCATGACTGCCTTTTCCCTCAAGCGCGTGTCCGCCGCTTTTGCCATCGCCGCGCTTCTGGCCGGCTGCAGCTCGGGCGTCAAGCTCGATGACGCCCCCGTCGAGGACCGGGGCGCCACGCCTGTCGCACCCGGTCCGGGCGCCAACTCCGGCGCCGCCGGCCAGAGCGGCGTGGCACCGGTGGACCTGACGCAGTCCGGACGCGAGGGCGAGGGCCCGGTGGGCGTGGCCCGCATCGTTTATTTCGATTTCGACAGCTATTCGGTCAAGCCGGAGTTCCAGTCCCTGCTGGAGTCGCACGCCCGCTACATCAAGAGCGTGCCCGCGCGTCGCGTGGTGATCGAAGGCCACACCGACGACCGCGGCGGCCGCGAATACAACCTGGCGCTGGGCCAGAAGCGCGCCGAGGCCGTGCGCCGTTCGCTGGGCCTGCTGGGCGTGGCGGACTCGCAGGTCGAGGCGGTGAGCTTCGGCAAGGAAAAGCCGGCAGCCTTTGGTGATAGCGAAGACTCCCGCGCACAGAACCGTCGCGCCGAGCTGTCGTACCGTTGATGACCGCGCCCTTCCTCCCCAGCACCTTCCAGGGCCGCCCCGCGGCCCTGGCTGCATTGTTCGCCGCGGCGCTGTCGTGGTCCGCGCCCAGCCACGCTCTTTTCGAGGACGGAGAAGCACGGCGTGCCATCCTGGAGCTGCGCCAGCGGGTCGATGGCCTGCAGCAGTCCAGCCAGCGGGTGGGTGAGCGCTCCAACGACGAGTTGTCGCAGCTGCGCCGCAGCTTGCTGGACCTGCAGACCCAGATCGAGGCTCTGCGCACCGAGCAGGCCCTGCTGCGCGGCCAGAACGAACAGCTACTGCGCGACGTCGCCGAATTGCAGCGCCGGCAAAAGGACATGGCGCAGGGCGTCGATGAGCGCCTGCGCCAGTTCGAGCCGGCCACGGTCAGCCTGGACGGGCGCGAATTCCGCGCCGACCCCGCTGAGAAACGCGATTACGAGGCAGCCCTGGCAGCCTTTCGGAGTGGCAAGTTCGCCGAGGCCGGAACGGCCTTCAGCGCCTTCCTGCGGCAGTACCCGCAGTCCGGCTACGTGCCCTCAGTGCGCTTCTGGCTGGGCAACGCGCAGTACGCGACGCGCGATTACAACCAGGCCATCGCCAACTTCAAGGCCCTGCTGGCCGCCGCGCCCGACCATGCGCGCGCGCCCGAGGCGGCGTTGTCGATCGCCAATTGCCAGATCGAGCTGAAGGACACCAAGTCTGCGCGCAAGACCCTGGAAGACTTGGTTCGCACTTATCCGCAGTCGGAGGCCGCAGCCGCGGCCAAGGAACGGCTGGCGCGGCTGAAGTGACGGCCGGGATGCCGCAGGACGGCGACGACATCGACACCGAGCGCCGCTTCGGCGGCCTGGCACGGCTGTACGGCGTTCCAGGCGCCGCCGCCATTCGTGCAGCCCACGTGGCCGTGGTTGGGGTGGGCGGCGTCGGCTCCTGGGCGGCCGAGGCGCTGGCACGCAGCGGCGTGGGGCGGCTGACCCTGATCGACCTCGACCACGTGGCCGAATCGAACGTCAACCGGCAGATCCATGCCCTTACCGACACCCTGGGCCAGGCCAAGGTGCAAGCCATGGCCGAGCGCATCGCGCAGATTCACCCGGCGTGCCGGGTGGACTGCGTGGAAGACTTCGTCCAGCCGGACAACTGGCCCGCCTTGTTGCCCGCCCCCGTGGACGCCGTCATCGACGCCTGCGACCAGGTGCGCGCCAAGACCGCCCTGGCCGCCTGGGCGCTGCGCGCGCGGCGCCCGTGGTTCATCACGGTGGGCGCGGCGGGTGGCAAGCGGCTGGCGCACCAGGTGGACGTGGACGACCTGGCGCACACCACGCATGACCCCCTGCTGGCCCAGCTGCGCTACCGCCTGCGCCGCGAGCATGGCGCACCGCGCGATGGCGCGCGCATCGGCGTGGCCTGCGTGTTCAGCCGCGAATCGGTCGCCCGTCCGCACGCCTCCTGCGAGGTGGCGGCGGGGGACGGCACGCTGAACTGCCACGGCTATGGCTCGACGGTGGCGGTGACCGCCGGCTTTGGCATGTGCGCTGCAGGCTGGGTCCTGGAAAAGCTCGCCACTGCCGGGAAGGGCTGAAACCCAGGTTATAATTCGAGGCTTCGCTTACAAGCGAGACCGGTTTCCCGCACAGGGGTCGTTAGCTCAGCCGGTAGAGCAGCGGACTTTTAATCCGTTGGTCGCAGGTTCGAATCCTGCACGACCCACCAAGACCATGAAAAAGGCCAGCTCCCGGGAGCTGGCCTTTTTTGCTTCCGGCGCCGAAGCGGCCGCGCAGGCTGCCTTTTTCAGCGGCGCGCGCTCTGCAGGTGCTCGGCGGCCAGTTCTGCAGCGTCGTCTTCCAGCACGCGTCGTGCTCCATTGAAACGGCGCTGCCAGTAGGAAACCTGCATGTCCTCGACGCGCACCTGGGCGCCCGAGCGCGGGGCGTGGATGAATTTGCCGTCCCCCAGGTAGATGCCCACGTGGCTGAAGGCGCGACGCATGGTGTTGAAGAACACCAGATCGCCGGGTTTCAAATCCTTCTTGTCGATGACTTCCGTGGCGGCGGCCTGTTCATTGGCGCGGCGCGGCAGGACCAGGCCCTTGGCCTGCTCGAAAGCGGCGCGCACGAAGCCGCTGCAGTCAAAGCCACTCTCCGCCTGGTTGCCGCCACGGCGATAGGGCACGCCGATGAAGCTGGTGGCGGTGGCGATCAGCTCGGCGGTGCGATCCGTCACCTGATGGCCGACACCCTGCAGCTGGGCCGTGAAAGAGGAGGAAGGGGGAGTGGCGCGCTCGGCAAGAAAGCGGTCCAGATCGTCGGCGGGTGCAGCGTAAGCATTTGCACAGGCCAGTAACAACAAGCACATCCAGCGAGACATGGGGCGCGAGGGTATCACGGCTGATTGTTGCTGTGCTGTCGCAAACGTTGCAGGGCGTTGACCAGCGTCAATTTCTGCGTGTCAGGCTGCAGGCAAGCGCCCGGGCTGGCAGGGCGCGGGACGGAAGCCGCGCCCCTGTGCGCCCGCGAGCGCGCGGCTGCAGGCGACAATGGTGCTCACCCCCTTTTCCTGAACGTACGGACTTCCCCTAACCGCCATGCTGCTTGACGCCTCTGAATCCCAACTGGTGCTCGTGGACTACCAGGAGCGCCTGATGCCCGCCATCCACGACGGCGCGGCCGCCCTGGCCAATGCGCGGCGCTTGGCCCAGATCGCCAGGATGCTCCAGGTGCCGGTCTTCGGCACCGAGCAGAACCCGCAGCGCCTCGGCCCCAACGACGCGCAGCTGCGCGCCCTGTGCCAGCGCACCCTCGCCAAGATGCATTTCAGCGCCGTGCCCGACGGCCTGGTCGAGTGGCTGCGCCCGCCTGCACGGCCGCAGGGCGGCAATGCCCGCAGCCTGCCGCGCCACCTGCAGAAGCAGCGCGAGCAGCAGGCCTCGGGCGACGGGCGCGAGTCCATCGTGATCGCCGGCTGCGAGGCGCATGTCTGCCTGCTGCAGACTGCGCTGGAGCTGCTGGACGACGAGTTCGAGGTCTGGGTCGTGACCGATGCCTGCAGCTCGCGCACCGAGCGCAGCCGCGATGCGGCCTTCGACCGTCTGGCGGGTGCGGGCGCCGAGCTGGTCACCACCGAAATGGTGGCCTTCGAGTGGCTGCGCAGCTGCGAGCACCCAGCCTTCAAGGACATGCTGGCGCTGATCAAGTAACGGCATGGAAGGGCACGCGGCCGCAGGCAGGGCCGCGCGTCAGCTTGCCGCAAGCGCGCCGTGAATAATTATGAATTTTGAATGATCACCCGGCTGCGCCCGCAGCCCGCCTACCGGAGGAGACGCCCACCATGGTCGAAGCACATGCCAGTTTTGCCGAGTTCCACCGCCGCTCCGTCGAGGAGCGCGACGCCTTCTGGGCCGAGCAGGCGAAGTTCATCGACTGGCACACGCCGCCGCAGCAGATCTGCGACTACAGCAACCCGCCGTTTGCCCGCTGGTTCGTGGGCGGCACGACCAACTTGTGCCACAACGCGGTGGACCGACATCTGGCGCAGCGCGCCGACCAGCCGGCCCTGATCGCCATCTCCTCTGAAACCGGCACCGAGCGCACCTACAGCTACGGCGAACTGCACCGCGAGGTGCAGCGCATGGCGGCCGCGCTGCAGTCGCTGGGCGTGGGCAAGGGCGACCGGGTCCTGATCTACATGCCCATGATCGCCGAGGCAGCGTTTGCCATGCTGGCCTGCGTGCGCATCGGTGCGCTGCACTCGGTGGTGTTCGGCGGCTTCGCCTCCTCGTCCCTGGCCACGCGCATCGAGGACGCCCAGCCCACCGTGGTCGTCAGCGCCGATGCGGGCTCGCGCGGCGGCAAGGTCGTGCCCTACAAGCCCCTGCTGGACGAGGCCCTGGAGCTGTCGGCGCACAAGCCCGCGGCCGTGGTGCTGGTCGATCGCGGCCTGGCGCCGGCGGCGCTGCGTGCCGGCCGCGACCACGACTGGGCGGTGCTGCGCAGCCGGCATGAGGCCGCCGAGGTGCCCTGCGTGTGGGTGGAGTCCACGCACCCGAGCTACACCCTCTACACCAGCGGCACCACCGGCAAGCCCAAGGGCGTGCAGCGCGACACCGGCGGCTACGCCGTGGTGCTGGCCTCGAGCATGAGCCACATCTTCATGGGCCAGCCCGGCGACACGTATTTTTGCACCAGCGACATCGGCTGGGTGGTCGGCCACAGCTACATCATCTACGCGCCGCTGCTGGCCGGCATGGCCACGGTGATGTATGAGGGCCTGCCCATCCGGCCCGACGCGGGCATCTGGTGGAGCATCGTGGAGAAGTACCGGGTCACCCACATGTTCTCCGCACCCACGGCCATCCGGGTGCTCAAGAAGCAGGACCCGGAGTACCTGCGCAAGTACGACATCTCCAGCCTCAAGGCGCTGTGGCTGGCCGGCGAGCCGCTGGACGAACCCACGGCGCAGTGGATCAGCGAGGCGCTGGGCGTGCCCATCATCGACAACTACTGGCAGACCGAGACGGGCTGGCCCATCCTGACGCTGTGCAACGGCGTCGAGCCGCAGCCCTCGCGCTTCGGCAGCCCGGGCAAGGCGGTCTATGGCTACGACGTCAAGCTCATCGACGAGGGCACGGGCGAGGAGCTCACCGAGCCCCACCAGAAGGGTGTGGTGGCCATCGAGGGGCCGCTGCCTCCGGGCTGCCTGCAGACCGTGTGGCGCGATGACGAGCGCTTTGTCAACACCTACTGGAAGAGCATCCCCGGCCGGCTGATTTACAGCACCTTCGACTGGGGCATCCGCGACGCCGACGGTTACTACTTCATCCTCGGGCGTACCGACGACGTCATCAACGTGGCCGGGCATCGCCTGGGCACACGCGAGATCGAGGAGTGCATCGCCGGCGACCCGCGCATCGCCGAGGTGGCGGTGGTCGGGGTGGCCGACACGCTCAAGGGGCAGGTGGCGATGGCGTTCGCCGTGCCGCGCGACGCCGCCAGCGCCGCGGACGACGCCTCGCGCCAGCAGCTGGAGTCCGACATCATGAAGCGCGTGGACGCGCAGCTGGGCGCCGTGGCGCGGCCGTCGCGCGTGTTCTTCGTGGGCCTGCTGCCCAAGACGCGCAGCGGCAAGCTGCTGCGCCGCGCCCTGCAGGCGGTGGCCGAGCGGCGCGACCCGGGCGACCTGACCACCATGGAAGACCCGGCCGTGCTGCAGCAGATCAAGAGCCTGGTGGGCTGAAACCGGGGCGGGACCTGCTACTGTTTGGATAGCTGCATGCCGGCTCCTGGAAACGGCATGCGGCGATTTTCATGCAAATTTCGGGGTGGGCCGCCGTGCCTTAGGCAATGCCGATGATCTCTTCCGCCTCGCTCCACTGGCCGGGTGCGCGCCAGTGCCGGGCCCAGGCGGCAAAATCGGCGGACGGCATGGGCCGGGCGATGCAATAGCCCTGCGCCAGGCGGCAGCCCATCCGCAGCAGCATGCGGCCCTGCTCGACGGTTTCCACCCCCTCGGCGATGGTGTCGCAGCCGAATGAGCGCCCCAGGCCGATGACTCCCTGCACGATGGCCCGGTCGCCGGCGTCGCTGAGCATGCCCGAGACGAAGCTGCGGTCGAGCTTGAGATGGTCCATGGGCAGGCGGCGCAGGTAGGCCAGCGACGAGTAGCCGGTGCCAAAATCGTCGAACGACACGCCCACGCCCAGCGCCCGCAGGCGGCGCAGCTCGCGCGCGGCGTGCTCGAGGTCGTAGAGCGCGGCGCTCTCGGTCAGCTCCACGTGCAGCAGGCGCGCCGGCACCTCGGGGTAGAGTGCCATGCGCGAGGCCACCCAGTCGGCGAAGCCCTCGCGGTGCAGGTGCTCGGGCGTGATGTTGATGCTGACGGGCAGGGGCAGGCCGTCGTGCATCAGCCGCGCAATCAACGCCAGGGCCGTGTCCACCACCCATTCGCCGAAGATGGCCTGCAGCTCCGCCTGCCCCTCGATCAGGTGCAGGAACTGCCCGGGAGCCAGCACGCCGCGCTCCGGGTGCACCCAGCGCGCCAGTGCCTCCGCACCCACCACCACGCCCAGGTGCATGTCCACCTTGGGTTGCAGGTACAGGGCCAGCTCCTCGTCCTGCAGGGCCTGCAGCAGCCGCGCGCGTTCGTCGCGGCGCGCCTGTTCGGCCCGCTCGTGCGCGGCGTCGAAGGCGTGGAAGCGGTTGCGCCCCGCCTGCTTGGCGATGTACATGGCCTGGTCGGCGTGGCGCAGCAGGGTGTCCCCGTCGGCTCCATCGTCGGGGTAGAGTGTGTAGCCGATGCTGGCCGTGAGCATCACCCGCTCGCCGTCGAGGATGTACGGCATGGCGATGCTCTCGAGCAGCGCGCGCATGCGCTGTTCGCACGCCGCGTGACCCGGCAGGCCGTGCAGCAGGATGACGAACTCGTCGCCGCCCAGGCGCGCCACGCAGTCGCTCAGGCGCACCGTCCGCTTGAGGCGCTCGGCCACCTGCACCAGCAGGCGGTCGCCCGCGGCGTGGCCCAGGCGGTCGTTGATGGGCTTGAAGCCGTCCAGGTCGAGGTAGCCCACGCCCAGCTGCGTGCCGTAGGCGTCGCACTGCTGCATGCCCTCGCGCAGGCGACGCTCCAGCAGCACCCGGTTGGCCAGCCCCGTGAGCGCGTCGTAGTGCGCCATGCGCTCGAGCTGCTGCTCCTGCGCGCGCTGGCTGGTCACGTCGATGGTCATGCCCACCATGCGCTGCGGCTCGCCCTCGGCACTCCAGGAGACCACCTTGCCCAGGCTGCGGATCCAGCGCTCGGCCAGGGCGTCGCGGCTGACGCGGCAGATCAGGTCGAAGGGCTGATGGGGCTCGCCCAGGTGACGCTCGAGCTCGCGCGAGACGACAGCCGTGTCGGCCTGCGCCAATGCCGTGGCCCACGGGATGGGTCGCAGCTGCGGGTCCTCGGGCAGGCCCAGCAGGCTGCGCCAGCGGGCATCGCCCGTGATAGAGCCGCTGGCCAGGTCCCAGTCCCACAGGCCCAGCGCCGCCGCCTCGATGGTCAGCGACAGCAGCTCCTCGCGCTCGCGGATGCTCTGCTCGGCCCGCTTGCGCTCGGTGATGTCGTGCAGCGCAAACAGCCAGCAGGCCTCGCCATGCAGCTGCACGGCGCTCACGGTCTGCAGCACCGTGCGCTGTTCGCCCGTGGCGGTGGTGATGTCCACCTCGTGGTTCACCAGCTCGCCCCGCTCCTGGGCAATGGCCAGCATGGCCGCGCGCCGATCCGGATCATGCAGGCCCATCTCGACCGCCGAGCGGCCCAGGACCTGCTCGCGTGTGTAGCCCAGCAGCTGCTCCCAGGCCGGGTTCACGTCCAGGTGCGCCCCGTCGGCGCGCCGGGTGTAGCCCAGCGGCGTCGGCAGCAGCTGGAAGACCCGCGCCAGCCGCTCCTCGGAGGCGTGCAGCTCCTCGGTGGCGCGGCGCATCTCGTCGATGTCCTGCAGGATGCCGCGGATGCGCACCACCCGGCCGGCCTCGATCACCGGCTCGCCATGCGCGCGCACCCAGCGGCGGCGACCATCATCGGCGCGCACGATCTCCAGCTCCATGCTCCAGGGCGCGCTCTCGCGCAAGCTGCGGCGCATCTGCTCACGCATCGGGCCGCGCCATTCGGGCGCGACGAAGTCATCCACATAGTTGCGCGGCAGGGCGTCGCCCGCGGAGAGGCCGTGGACGTCGAAGCACACATCCGACCAATAGACGATGCCCGCGCCCGGCACCTCCTCCCAGACGCCCAGCCGCGCCATCCAGCCGGCCTGGTGCAGCAGACCGCTGGTGGAGGTCAGCTCGTCGCGCACCTGTTGCTGCTCGGTGATGTCCAGGTACATGCCCGACAGGCGGCGCACGCGCCCGTCCACACCCTGCTCGACGGCGTGGCCACGCGCGATGAGCCAGCGCCAGCGGCCCTGGTCGTCACGCATACGGAACTCCGCCTGCACCGCCGTCTCGCGGCCCGCCAGCACGCGGCGCAGGTAGGGCGCAAGGCGCTGCAGGTCGTCGGGATGATGACGCGTGCGGCGCCAGCGCCGGCCCTCGCGGCTGCGCAGCTGCAGGTGGGCCAGCGTTCCGGTGGCGTCGTCGGGGCTGTCGGCCAGGCCGAGGCTGCGGTACAGGCGCCCGCCATAAAACAGGCGCTGCCCGGCCACGTCCCACTCCCAGCGCCCGCCGCCGGAAGCGCGCAGGGCGCGCACCAGGTCCTGCTCGCGCCGGGCAAGGGCCGTCAGCACCTGGGCGCGGCTGCGCAGCAGGTTCGCACCGCCTGCCAGCAGCAGGACCCCCAGGGTGTAGCGCCAGGGCAGGATCGCCTCCCAGCCCTGCGGAAAATGCGCCCGCTGCCAGGCGGCGACCAGGCTGTCGGCCAGCCAGGGCAGCAGTACCAGGGGCAGGCTGAACGCCATGCCGACGACTGCCAGCGCTGGCGCGAGATGCCGGCGCCGCTGCAGCTCCTGCCAGACGAGCCCCAGGCAGAGCGAGGCCGCGGCGACAGCCAGGGCCTGCAGCCACTCGGTGGTCGAGGCAAGCCCGTGCCCGGCTACCGCCACGGCGGCGGCCACCAGGCCCGAGGCTGGCCCCCAGAGAAAGGCGGCGCAGCCCACCAGGACAGGGTGCACTACCAGGCCCGTGCCATCGCTCGCCAGCGTGGCCTGGCCCGTGACGATGAGCGAGGCGAAGCCGCTCAACAGGCCCAGGCCCAGCCGGGTCGCCCGGCGCGGGTGGGCAAGCTCTGCCTGCGGCAGCACCGCCAGAAGCGCGACCAGCAACAGGTGGACGATGGCCGGGACGACGAGGGAACTGTTCATCGGCACGCGCGCAGGACGGCGTTCCGGCGTGGAGGCCAGCCCGCGGTCGACCCGTGCGGCGCGGGTGAAAAAAGGCGAGCCTGGCAAATCATGTGACTGAGTGTAATTGGTGCGGGCGGTTGGCCCGCCCCTAGAATCGGCCCCCTGTCCGGGGGCTGGCGCGCAGCTGGCGCAGGCCCCGATCCGCCTCCCGCGACCCGCCCATGAAGGAGCCACCCGTGCATTCCATTTCCCCTGCCATCTTCAAGGCCTACGACATCCGCGGGGTCGTGCCGCAGACACTCGACGAGACCGTGGCGCGGGACCTGGGGCGGGCGTTCGGCATGGCGGCGCGCGCCGCGGGCGAGCGCACCGTGGCCGTGGGCCGCGACGGCCGCCTGTCCGGGCCGGCGCTGGCTGCGGCCCTGACCGCCGGGCTGGTGGACGTGGGCCTGGAGGTGATCGACATCGGCGCGGTCACCACGCCGTTGCTGTACTTTGCCGCCAGCACCCTGTGCACGAGCGGCATCCAGGTGACCGGCAGCCACAATCCCAAGGACTACAACGGCTTCAAGATGGTGCTGGCCGGTCGCGCCATCTACGGCGAGGAGATCCAGGCGCTGCGCCGCGCCATGGAAGGCCGGCAGTGGCAGCTGGCCGAAGGCGGCAGCGTGCGCCGCGCCGATGTGCTGCCGGCCTACCGCGAGCGCATCACCGGCGACGTGCGGCTGACGCGGCCCATGAAGATCGTCGTGGACAGCGGCAACGGCATTGCCGGGGCGTCCGCGCCGGGCATCTTCCGGGCGCTGGGCTGCGAGGTGCTGGAGCTGCACTCCGAGGTGGACGGCGACTTTCCCAACCACCACCCCGACCCGAGCAAGCCGGAGAACCTGCGCGACGTCATCCGCGCGCTGCAGGAGACCGACGCCGAGCTGGGCCTGGCTTTCGACGGCGACGGCGACCGCCTGGGCATCGTCACCCGGGATGGCAGCAACATCTTCCCCGACCGCCAGATGATGCTGTTCGCGCGCGACGTGCTCTCGCGCGTGCCGGGCGCTCCCATCGTGTTCGATGTCAAGTGCACCCAGCGCCTGGCGCCAGCCATTCGCGAGGCGGGCGGCGAGCCTGTCATGTACAAGACCGGGCATTCGCTGATCAAGGCGCGCATGAAAGAGCTGGACTCGCCCCTGGGCGGCGAGATGAGCGGCCACATCTTCTTCAAGGAGCGCTGGTACGGCTTCGACGACGGCACCTATGCCGGCTGCCGCCTGCTGGAAATCCTGAGCCGGCACGACGACGCCGGAAGCGTGCTCAATGCCCTGCCCACCAGCCACTCCACGCCCGAGCTCAACGTGGCCTGCGAGGAGGGTGAGCCCCACCGCCTGACGGCCGAGCTGCAGGCCCTGGCGGCGGACGCCTTCGCCGCGCCGGCGCGCATCAGCACCATCGACGGCCTGCGCGTGGACTGGCCCGACGGCTTCGGCCTGATCCGTGCGAGCAACACCACGCCGGTGCTGGTGCTGCGCTTCGAGGGCCAAACGCCCGAGGCGCTGGCGCGCATCGAGGCCGACATGCTGGCCCTGCTGGCGCGCGTCAAGCCCGATGCGCAGGTGGGCGGCGCGGCGCACTGACGTCCACGTCCTGCGCTCTTCGATCTGCGCCCGACCCCGTCCGCTTTCGTGCAGCAGCTTGCGCTGTGGCTCTACAGCCTGGCCACGTGGCTGGCGCAGCCGCTGCTGCGCCGGCGGCTGCGCCGGCGCGCCCAGGCTGAGCCGCTCTACGGCGAGCACGTGCCCGAGCGCTTTGGGCACTACCTGCCGCTGCCGTCCGGGCAGGGCGCCGCGGCCGGCCCCCTGGTCTGGCTGCATGCCGTCTCGCTGGGCGAGACCCGCGCCGCCGCGCTGCTGCTGGCCGAGCTGCGCCCGCTGCTGCCCGGCATGCGGCTGCTGCTGACCCACGGCACGGCCACCGGCCGCGCGGAAGGCGCGCGGCTGCTGGCCCCGGGCGACCTGCAGGTCTGGCTGCCGTGGGACACGCGCGCCGCCACGCGCCGCTTCGTGCGGCACTTCCGCCCGGCCCTCGGCATCCTGATGGAGACCGAGGTCTGGCCCAACCTGGCAGCGAGCTGCCGACACGCTGGCGTGCCGCTGGTTCTGGCCAATGCGCGGCTCAACGCCCGCTCCTACGCGGGGGCCCAGCGCCTGGCCTGGCTGGCGCGGCCGGCCTACCAGGGCCTGGCCGCCGCGTGGGCCCAGTCCGCGCAGGACGCAAAACGGCTGGCCGCGCTGGGCGCGCCCGTGGCCGGCGTGCTGGGCAACCTCAAGTTCGACGTGCGGCCCGACGCCGGGCAGCTGGCCCAGGGCCACGCCTGGCGCGGCCGCAGCGCCCGCCCCGTGGTGCTGCTGGCCAGCAGCCGCGAGGGCGAGGAGGCGCAGTGGCTGCGCGCGGTGCAGGAACATTTCAAGGAAAAACCGGCTCCATCCCTTGAGGGGCAAGGACTTTCAGCTATCAAATCAGAGAGCGCTGCCGCAGTGCAATGGCTGCTCGTGCCGCGCCATCCGCAGCGCTTCGACGAGGTCGAGCAGTTGTGCCTCGCGGCGGGACTGCGCGTGTCCCGGCGCAGCTGCTGGAGCGGCGAGCCCGAGGCAGCCGACGTCTGGCTGGGCGACAGCATGGGCGAAATGGCGCTGTACTACGGCCTGGCCGACGTGGCGCTGCTGGGCGGCAGCTTCGAGCCCCTGGGCGGGCAAAACCTGATCGAGGCCGCGGCCTGCGGCTGCCCGGTGGTCATGGGGCCGCACACCTTCAATTTCACCGAGGCGGCGCAGCTGGCCAGCGCCGCCGGCGCGGCCGAGCGGGTGGCCGACATGCGCGCCGGCGTGGCCGCAGCCGTGGCCCTGGCGCTGGACGCGCCGCGCCGCGCGGTGGTTGTCGGGCAGGCGCAGGCCTTCGCGCAAGCCCACCGGGGCGCGGCAGGCGCGATGGCGCAGGCTATCGCCCGGCTGCTGCAGGCAAAAGCAGGGCGGTAAAGGCGCCCTTGCTGCGCCAGGGTGCTGGCTGCCGCGCGACTCCTGCACCACAATCGCCGCCATGATGGACAAGCACTACCTCACGCCCCTGTTCAACCCCGGCTCGGTCATCGTGCTCGCCGGCAGCGACGACACGCCCGAGGCCCTCACCCCGCAGGCGCGGGTGCTGCGCGAGGCCATCCGGGCGCAGCGCTACAGCGGCGAGCTCACCTTCCTTGGCGTGCACACCAGCGGCACCCTGGCCGACCTGGCGCAGACCCGGGCCGACCTGGCCGTCATCGCCCTGCCGCCCGACGAGCTGGCCGCGGGGCTTGAGCTGGCCGGCCGCGTCAACTGCCGCTGCGCCCTGGTGGTCTCCAGCGGCATCGATGCCGAGCTGGCCGACAGGCTGCACAAGATCGCGCGGCGTGAGGGCATGCACCTGCTGGGTCCCAACTCGCTGGGCATCCAGCGGCCGTCCCTGGGGCTCAATGCCAGCGCCGCCGGGCCGCTGGCGCGCGACGGCTCGCTGGCGCTGGTGTGCCAGTCGGGGGCGCTGACGTCCTCCATCCTGGACTGGGCGCGCAACAACGCCGTGGGGTTCTCCAGTGTCATTTCGCTCGGGCCGCACACCGACCTGGGCCTGAGCGAAGCGCTGGACTTTCTCGCCAACGACCCCCGCACGCAGAGCATCGTCGTCTACATGGAGGGCATACAGAACGCGCGCCGCTTCATGAGCGCGCTGCGCTCGGCAGCGCATGCCAAGCCGGTGGTGGTGCTCAAGGCCGGCCGCAAGGCTGCCGGCAACGAGGCGGCGCAGACGCACAGCGCAGCCATCGTCGGCAGCGACGACGTATTCGACGCCGCGCTGCGCCGCGCCGGCGCCGTGCGCGTGCGCTCCTTCGTCGAGCTGTTCTCCGCGGCCAAGTGCCTGGCGTCCCGCTACCGCCCCGTGGGCCGGCGCCTGGCGCTGATCACCAACGGCGGCGGGCCCGGCGTGCTGGCAGCCGACTGGGCCAATGAGATCGGCCTGGATCTGGGCCGGCCCTCGGCGGAGAGCGCCGCGGCGCTGGCCGAAAAACTGCCGCCCCTGGCGACGCTGAGCGACCTGATGGACGTGTCGGAAGAGGCCGGGCCCGAGCACTACCGGGCCGCGCTGGAGTCGGCCTTCCGCGACCGCCAGATCGACGGGGTGCTGGCCATCTTCTCGCCCAAGGAGGGTGTCGATGCCGTCGCAGTGGCCACGGCAGTCGCCGAGGCCAAGCGCCTGGCGCCCAAGCCCCTGCTGGCCTGCTGGATGGGCGACGCCTCGGTGGTGCCGGCGCGCGAGGTGCTGCGGGGCGCGCAGATCCCCAACTTCCGCACGCCCGAGGCGGCGGTGGGGGCCTTCGGCAACATCGCCTCGTTCTATCAGAACCAGCAGCTGCTGCAGCAGACGCCGGCGCCGCTCACGGCCCTGGCCAAGCCCGACATCGAAGGCGCACGGCTGGTCATCGAGACGGTGCTGGCCGAGCGCCGCCACGTGCTCACCGAGATGGAGTCGAAGACGCTGCTGGCGGCCTTCCACATTCCGGTCACGCGCACTCTGCTGGCGCGCAACGCGCACGAGGCCATGATGATCGGCACGCAGCTCGGGTTTCCGGTAGTGCTCAAGATCGACTCGCCCGACATCGCGCACAAATCCGACGTGGGCGGCGTGGCGCTGAACGTGCAGAACGGCGCCGCTGCGCGCGACGCCTACTCCGACATGGTGCAGCGCGTGGGCCGGCTGCAGCCCGGCGCGCGCATCAACGGCGTGACCGTGCAGCCCATGGTGCGCGCGCGGCGCGGGCGCGAGATCTATATCGGCCTGACCACCGACGAGCCGTTCGGGCCGGTCATCACCTTCGGCGCCGGCGGCACCATGATCGAGCTGATCAACGACCGCGCCATGGAGCTGCCGCCGCTCAACCAGTTCCTGGCGCGCCGGCTGATGGATCGCTCGCGCGTGGCCGAGATGCTGGGTGAGTGGCGCGGCGCGCCGGCGGTGAACCGTCAGATGCTGGAGCAGACGTTGCTGCGCGTATCGGAGATGGTCTGCGCCCTGCCACAGCTGCGCGAAATGGACATCAACCCACTGATCGTGGATGAGGAGGGCGCTATCGCAGTCGATGCACGCATCGTCATCCATGAAAGCTCGCAGCCCGGCATCCGCGCCGACGGGCCGGGCCTGGGGCAATACAACCACCTGTCCATCCTGCCGTACCCGGCGCGTTACGAACA
Source organism: Melaminivora sp. (assembly GCF_032059615.1). NCBI lineage: Bacteria > Pseudomonadati > Pseudomonadota > Betaproteobacteria > Burkholderiales > Comamonadaceae > Melaminivora > Melaminivora sp. The sequence continues at coordinate 72,780 of NZ_DAMCAM010000003.1, forward strand.
GGTCTGGCCGCTGCGCGGCGGTGGGGAATACCTCGTGCGCCCGATCCGGCCCGACGACGCGCAGATGGTGCAGCGCCTGGTGCGCGAGCTGTCCTCCGAGAGCCGCTACTTCCGCTTCGTCTCGCAGCTCACCGAGCTGCCCGCATCGATGCTGGCGCGCTTCACGCTCATCGACTACGACCGGGAAATGGCGCTGGTGGCCGTGCACCGCGAGCGCGTGGTGGACGACAACGGCGAGGTCAGCCACACGCAGCGCATCGTCGGGGTGTCGCGCTACGTGACCAACCCGGACCACACCACGTGCGAGTTCGCCCTGCTGGTGGCCGACGATTTTGCTGGCCGGGGCCTGGGTTCGCGCCTGATGCTGAGCATCATGGAGGTGGCACGCGACCGCGGGCTGTCGGAGGTCCAGGGCCTAGTGCTGGCCAGCAACCCCAACATGCTCAAGCTGATGCGCCGCCTGGGCTTCGAGGTGCGGCCGTTTCCGGACGACCCGGAGTTCCGCCTCGTGGTGCACCAGCTGTGAAACTGCGGCGGGCGTCCTGTGCGGGCGCGCGCCGCGGCCGTCATATCCGGCCCATAAGCAGCAGCACCAGCAGGATCAGCACCACCAGGCCGACGCCGCCGCCAGGGCCATAGCCCCAGGAGCGGCTGTAACCCCAGGTGGGCAGCACACCGATCAGGATGAGGACCAGCACGATCAGCAGGATCAGGGAGAGCGACATGGTGGGATTTCCTTTCGGTTGTCCGGCGCCTGAAGCTGGCGGCCGGGGATGCGCTTCATTGTTCGCGCCCGGCTGTTGGCCGCCGGGTAGGCGGGCGGCGCGAGGCTGGGTAAGGAACACCTCGCGCTCCCTGGACGCTCTCCTACAGTGCAAGGAGGGCAGAGCGCTTAGTTTTGCCGCTCCCACGACCCACAGGAGCGTCTTTCATGAGCAAACCAACCCAGGCTGATGCCGTCAGCGCCGAGGCAGCGGCGCGCAACACCGACAGCGGCCCGGCCGCCGTCCCGAGCGGCATGGGGGGCGAGGCCGCGCGCAAAGCGGGCGACACCGAAAAAATGGTCGCGGCCATGCCCCACAACCCGACCAAGCCCCGGGAGTACGGCGAGGCCAACGGCCTCGCGCCCAGCGCGGGCGCCACGGTCGAGGCTCCGTCGCGTCTGCCGCTCGCCAGCGCCCTGTCGGAGCAGAACGGCAGCGCCAAGACGGGCACCGTCGCGCCACAGGGGCGCAACAACACCATCGACAGCCTGGACCGTGTGCGTGTCGACTCCACCGGTCAGGCCATGACCACCAACCAGGGGGTGCTGGTCTCGGATAACCAGAACACCCTCTTTGCCGGCGTGCGCGGCCCCGCGCTGTTGGAAGACTTCGTGCTGCGCGAGAAGCTCACGCATTTCGACCACGAGCGCATTCCCGAGCGTGTGGTGCACGCGCGCGGCTCGGGTGCGCACGGCTATTTCGAGTGCACCGACGCCATCACCGACATCACCTGCGCCGCACCGTTCCAGGAAGTGGGCAAGCAGACGCCGGTCTTCGTGCGCTTTTCCACCGTGCAGGGCGAGCGCGGCTCCAAGGACACGGCGCGCGATGTGCGCGGCTTCGCCGTCAAGTTCTACACGGACGCGGGCAATTGGGACCTGGTGGGCAACAACATGCCGGTGTTCTTCATTCAGGACGCGATGAAGTTCCCCGACCTGGTGCACGCCGTCAAGCCCGAGCCGCACCACCAGATGCCGCAGGCAGCCAGCGCCCACGACACCTTCTGGGACTTCGTCTCGCTCATGCCCGAGTCCACGCACATGCTGATGTGGCAGATGTCGGACCGGGCGATTCCGCGCAGCTACGCCACCATGCAGGGCTTTGGCGTGCACACCTTCCGCTTCGTGAACGCGCAGGGCGAGGTCACGCTGGTGAAGTTCCACTGGCTGCCGGTGGCCGGCACCCATTCGCTGGTCTGGGACGAGGCCGTGAAGATCTCCGGCGCCGACCCGGACTTCAACCGCCGCGACCTGTGGGAGCGCATCGACAGCGGCGCCTACCCGCAGTGGGACCTGGCGGTTCAGCTCTTCACCGAAGAGCAGGCCGAGGCCTTCAGCTTCGACGTGCTTGACTCGACCAAGATCATCCCCGAGGAGCTGGTGCCGCTGCGCGTCATCGGCCGCATGACGCTCAACCGCAATCCTGACAATTTTTTCTCCGAGACCGAGCAGGTGGCGTTCTGCATCGCCAACATCATTCCGGGCCTCGACTTCACCAACGACCCGCTGCTGGCCGGGCGCATCCACTCGTACTTCGACACGCAGCTGCTGCGCCTGGGCGGGCCGAACTTCCATGAGATCCCCATCAACGCCCCGGTAGTGCAAGTGCACAACAACCAGCGCGACGGCTTCCATCGCCAGGCAATCTTTCGCGGCCGGGTGAACTACGAGCCCAACTCGCTGGCCGGAGGCTGTCCCTTCCAGGCTGGCATGCAGGGCTTTGTCTCGGTGGCGGCCCGCAACGAGCCGCGCCAGGACGCGGCCAAGGTGCGCGCCAAGCCCGAAAAGTTCGCCGAGCACTACCTGCAGGCGCGCCTGTTCCTGGACAGCCAGACGCCGGCCGAGAAGGACCACATCGCCGCCGCTTTCCGTTTCGAGCTGAGCAAGTGCACGGTGCCTGCCATCCGCGAGCGCATGGTTGCGTCGCTGCGCAACGTGAGTGACGAGTTCGCAGCCCAGGTGGCGGCGGGCCTGGGGATCGACCCGCTGCCCGAACCACTGCCGCTGGCCCTGCCCAACCCGCCAGCGCCGGAGGTGACGCGCTCCAAATACCTGTCACTGATGGCGCGTCCTGGCGACGGGTCGGTGGCGGGGCGCAAGGTGGCCATATTGGTCGGTGCCGGGGTGGACGCAGACTTTGCCCGCGAGCTGCAGCGCGAGCTGCTCGAGCGCGGTGCGGTCGCGCGCTTCGTCGGCATGCGCATCGGCCCGGTCAAGGCAGCGGATGGCAGCACGCTCGACGCCGACGCCTCGACGGAAAACCAGCCCGGCTTCCTGTTCGATGCGCTGGTAATCCCCGACGGCACCGCCGAGCTGGCGCGCGATGGCCACCTGTGGGAGTTCGTGCGCGACGTGTACCGCCACTGCAAGCCGCTCATGGCTCTGGGCTCGGCTCAGGAGCTGGTGCGACGCGTGCTGCCGCCCGAGCTTGACACGGCGCAGGACAAGGCGCTGATCCTGGCGGATGCGGGGGAGGACGGGGCGCTCGAGCGTTTCATCGCCTGCCTGGCGGGTCCGCGCGACTTCTCGCGCGAGAGCGATCCGCCGCTGGTCTGACGGCACCGCCCGCTGATGCTTCGACCCACCCGCCCCGCAAGGGACGGCTCCGGGGCGGAGGCGGACAGGCACAGGCCCTGTTCATCTCCGCCCTTCACGCCTGCCTGGAATGAGTCATGAAAGACCCCAAAGACATCTCCGCGGCCGTGCCCCAGTCATCAGGGCGCAACCGCTTCGCCACCCACCGCACGCTGCTCGTCGCCGCCCTCGTACTCGCCTTTCTGCTGCTGGCCGTCCTGGTGCCCTGGTAAGGCAGACCGATGCGGGGCAATGGCACGTCTCACCTCGGGGGCCGGCCACGAAAAAAGCCGGCGCATGGCGCCGGCTGATTCCTGCTCTTCGGGGGACGCGGCTGGTCAGCCGGCCACGCCCTGGGCGATCATGCCGGCCTTGGCTGCTGCCGTCTCATCGCGCTTCTTCAGCGAGGTGATGCGTGCCACCTGGGAGCTGGTGTCCCGCACGATCCGTGTCTCCTGCGGCTGGGGCGACAGCTCGTTTTGCAGACGGGCGACGCGATCACGGTACATGCTGGCCAGCGCTGCATGGTGCTCGGCGGCGCTTTCATGCTCCAGCGCTGCCATGCGGGCCTCATCCATGCAGCGCTGCGCGCGGCGGGTGTAGATCGTGGCGGGGTCGAAGAATCGCTTGAACATGGTGCATCTCCAGGCAGGTGGGTATGGTTCGTACCATACGTTCCGCCCCCATGCGGGCAGCGTAAGACGGAGGCCACAGCGGCCGCCGGAGGGCGCGCGCTTGCCGCGTCGGGGCGGGCTCGCCGCCGTGCACGCGGGTGCGTCCGGCGGCACACTGCAAGGCCCGAGTCCTCCACCTTGCCTGTCATGATCCCTCACGCCCCCGAAGCTTCCAGCGAGCGCCAGGCCCTGCTGTGGCTGGTCGCCCTGGGCTTTTTCATGCAGACGCTGGATGCGACCATCGTCAACACGGCCCTGCCCGCCATGGCCCGCGACCTGGGCGAAAGCCCGCTGCAGATGCACTCGGTCATCGTTTCCTATTCGCTGGCGATGGCGGTGCTGATCCCGGCCTCGGGCTGGCTGGCCGACCGCTTCGGCACGCGCCAGGTCTTCATGGCGGCCATTGCGCTGTTCGTCGCCGGGTCGGTGCTGTGTGCGCTCTCGCCGACCCTGGCGCTGCTGGTGGGCGCGCGTGTGGTGCAGGGCCTGGGCGGCGCGCTGCTGCTGCCCGTGGGGCGGCTGGCGGTGCTGCGCGCCTTCCCGCGCGACGAGTTCCTGAAGGCGATGAGTTTCGTTGCCATCCCCGGCCTGATCGGGCCGCTGATCGGGCCCACCCTGGGCGGGTGGATGGTGGAGTACGCCTCCTGGCACTGGATCTTCTGGGTCAACGTGCCGGTAGGGGCTGTGGGGTTCCTGGCGGCGCGGCGCTTCATGCGCGCGGACGACGCGCGCGGCGTGCGCGGGTTCGACGCCGTGGGCTACGGGCTGCTTGCCTTCGGCATGGCGGCCGTGTCGCTGGGGGTCGAGGCCATGGCCGGTGGCGGAGTGCGCCGCGCTTCCGCACTGGTGCTGCTGGTCTTCGGCGTGGCCAGCCTGGCGGCCTACGGCCTGCACGCCCTGCGCGCCGCGAATCCGCTGTTCGCGCCGGCGCTGTTCGGGGTGCGCACCCTGCGCGTGGGGCTGCTGGGCAACTTCTTCTCGCGCCTGGGCAGCTCGGCCATGCCTTTCATGATTCCGCTGGTGCTGCAGGTCAGCCTGGGCTATTCCCCCCTGCACGCCGGCCTGATGATGCTGCCCACGGTGCTGGGCAGCATGGCGGTCAAGCCGTTCGTCACCGGGCCGGTGCAGCGCTTCGGCTACCGCGAGGTGCTGGTGGTAAACACCTGCGCCCTGGCGGTGCTGATCGCCAGCTTTGCGCTGCTCGCGCCGGGGCGCTCGCTCGTCTGGATGGCGGCGCAGCTGGCGGCTTTCGGCATGGTCAACTCCATGCAGTTTTCGGCCATGAACACGGTGACGCTCAAGGACCTGGAGCCCCAGCACGCCAGCAGCGGCAACAGCCTGCTGTCCATGGTGCAGATGCTGGCCATGGGGATGGGGGTGGCACTCGCCGGCGCGGTGCTGGCCAGCATGCAGACGCATTTCGAAGGCAGCACGGGCGGCAGCACGCTCATGGCGTTTCGCATCACCTTCACCTGCATGGGTCTGCTCACCCTGGCGGCTACGGCGCTGTTCCTGCAGCTGCCGCCGCACGAGCCGCCACGTGAGCGCCCGCTCGGGCCGGTCGAGCACAGTTGAACGGAGCTGGTTGGCGAGCGCGTCTGCCCGGCGTGCTCTCCTACATCGTTGCGCTGTGTTGCGCCCTGCCAGGTGGATAGGGCTTTCGTAGCATGATGCAACATCAAAAACAATGCAGGGATGCCCATGGTTTTCCGCCTCTCCATCGCGATCGTCGCTGCCCTGGTTCTGGCGGCAGGCATCGCGCCGGGTCCGTTCAACGATGTCATGCAGGCCACCCTCGCCACCGTGGTACGGGGGGCGGGGTGGATGTATCTGCTGGTCGTGTTCCTGGCGCTGCTGTTCCTGCTGTACCTGGCCTTCGGGCGCTTCGGCAGGCTGCGCATCGGCGGCGAGGACGCCGAGCCCGAGTTCTCGCGCACCAGCTGGCTGGCCATGCTGTTTGCCGCCGGCATGGGCATCGGCCTGGTGTTCTGGGGCGCGGCCGAGCCGGTCTCGCACTTCCTGAACCCGCCCGAGGGGCTGGAGCCACAAAGCTCCCTGGCCGCGCGCGCCGCGATGCGCTACGCCTTCTTCCACTGGGGGTTGCACCCTTGGGCCATTTATGCCCTGATCGGCCTGGCCATGGCCTGGTTCCAGTACAACCGCGGCGGGCGCGGCCTGATCAGCGACATGCTGGAGCCGATCATCGGCCGGCACCACCAGGGCGCGCTGGGCCACGCGGTCAATATCGCCGCCGTGGTGGCGACCGCCATCGGCGTGGCCACGACGCTGGGGTTCGGCACCATCCAGATCACCGCGGGACTGCACCGCGTCTTCGGCGTACCGCCGGGCACTGTGACCCAGCTGGTGGTGATCGGCGTGGCCTTCGTGCTCTACATGGCATCGAGCACCAGCGGGGTGGAGCGCGGCATCAAGTGGCTGTCGAGCTTCAACCTGGCGCTGGCCGCGGCCCTGATGCTTGCCGTGCTGGTCATCGGCCCGACAGGTTTCATCTTCGACACCTTCACCACCACGCTGGGCGCCTACATCAACCAGCTGGTCACCATGAGCCTGCGCCTGTCGCCGTTCTCCGACAGCACCTGGGTGCGCGACTGGACGGTGTTTTACTGGGCTTGGTGGATCGCCTGGGCACCTTTCGTCGGCGCGTTCATCGCCCGCGTCTCGCGCGGGCGCACGGTGCGCGAGTTCGTGATCGGCGTGGTGCTGGCTCCCAGCCTGCTGGGCTTCGTGTGGTTCTCGGTCTTCGGCGGCGCGGCCCTGCAGGCCCTGATCTTCGGCCAGGTCGATCTGCTGCAGGCCCTGGCCGCCGGCTATGAGACGGTGCTGTTCGCCCTCTTTGACAGTCTGCCGGGCAGCAGCCTCCTGGCGTTGGTGGCGCTGCTGCTGCTGATCATCTTTTTCGTCACCTCGGCAGATTCGGCCGTGCTGGTGCTGGCCAGCATGTCCACCGACGAGGCGGGTGACCCGCCCTTGTACAAGCGTGTGGTCTGGGGGGTGGCGGTGGCCCTCATCGCCGCCGTGCTGCTGCTTGCCGGCGGGCTGGACGCGCTGCAGAGCCTGATCACCATCGCGGCGCTGCCCTTTGCCGTGCTGATGGCCCTGGTGATGGTCAGCGTATACCGCGAGCTCGACGGCGAGGACACCCGGCTGCGCCGCCGCGCCCTGCGCCGCCGCCGCATCGTGGAGCTGTGGATTGCGCGCGAGCGCGAGGCGCAGCGCGAGGACCGGGATGGCGCCGGCGTCAGTCCGGATCAGCTCCCATGAAGCCGCCGCTCTGGTGCGCCCACAGCCGCGCGTAGATGCCGCCGCGCGCCAGCAGCTCGGCGTGCGTGCCCTGCTCGGCGATGCGGCCCTCGTGCATGACGATCAGCCGGTCCATGGCAGCGATGGTTGACAGCCGGTGGGCGATGGCGATCACGGTCTTGCCCTGCATCAGGGCGTCCAGGCTGCGCTGGATGGCCACCTCCACCTCGCTGTCCAGGGCGCTGGTGGCCTCGTCCAGCAGCAGGATGGGCGCGTCCTTGAGCAGCACCCGGGCAATGGCCACGCGCTGGCGCTGCCCGCCCGAGAGTTTCACGCCGCGCTCGCCCACCTGCGCGTCGTAACCCGTGCGGCCCTGCAGGTCGGTCAGGTGCCCAATGAAGTCGGCCGCCTCGGCCTGGTGCGCGGCGGCGCGCATGGCTTCTTCGCTCGCATCGGGGCGGCCATACAGGATGTTCTCGCGCATCGAGCGGTGCAGCAGGGACGTGTCCTGCGTGACCATGCCGATGGCGCCACGCAGGCTGTCCTGGGTGACGTGGCGGATGTCCTGACCGTCGATCAGGATGCGTCCGCCCTGCACGTCCGACAGGCGCAGCAGCAGGTTGACCAGCGTGGACTTGCCCGCGCCCGAGCGGCCGATCAGGCCGATGCGCTCGCCCGGGCGGATGGTCAGCTGCAGGTGGTCGATGACGTTGCGTCCGCCGTCCTTATAGGCAAAGCGCACGTCGTCGAAAGTGATCTCGCCGCGCGTGACGACCAGCGGCCGGGCGTCCGGCGCGTCCACGATGGTGCGCGGGCGCGTGAGGGTCACGATGCCGTCCTGGATGGTGCCCACGTTCTCGAACAGCCCCGTCATCTGCCACATGACCCAGTGCGAGTAGCCCATGAGCCGCAGCGCCATGGCCAGCACGGCCGCGACCACGCCGGCGCTGGCCTGGCCCTGGCTCCACAGCCACAGCGCCGTGCCGCCCGAGCCCAACAGCAGCAGCGTGATCAACAGGTGGTTGGTGATCTCGAACTGGCTCACCAGGCGCATCTGCGCGTAGCCCGTCGCCTTGAAGGCGTCCATGGCGTTGCGGGCGTACTCGGCCTCGCGCCGGGTATGGGCAAACAGCTTGACCGTGGTGATGTTGGTATAGGCGTCGGTGACACGGCCGGTCATCATGGAGCGTGCATCGGCCTGCTCCTTGCCGATGGCCCCCAGGCGCGGCACGAAGTACCAGCACGCGCTGCCGTAGCCGATCAGCCACAGCGAGAACGGCAGCACCAGGCGCCACTCGAAGCTGGCGGCCAGCACCAGGATGCCCACCATATAGACGCTCACCCCCACCAGCACGTCCACCACCATGAAGACCACCTCGCGCACCGACAGCGCCGTTTGCATGATTTTGGTGGTGATGCGCCCGGCGAACTCGTCGGCATAGAAGGCCATGCTCTGGCCCAGCATCAGGCGATGGAACAGCCAGCGCAGCCGCATCGGAAAGTTGATCGCCAGCACCTGGTGCATGACCGAGGTGTGCAGCGCCAGCAGCCCGGTGCTCCCGAGCAACACCGCGGCGATGGTCAGCACCGTGCCCTGCTGTGCCTGCCAGAAGTCCTGCATGGACACGGTCGAGAGCCAGTCCACCACGCGGCCCATGATGGCGAACAGCAGCGCCTCATAGACCGCCAGCAGGGCCGACGTGCACATGAGCAGGCCGATCCAGCCGCGCATGCCCTGGGTGCAGGCCCACAGGAAGACAAAGAAGCCCGCAGGCGGGGGGACGGGCTCGGCCGCGGGGTAGGGCGGCACGCGCCCCTCGAAGAACCGGAAGGACACGATGGTGGGAGGAATGTGGAACAGGTGGCAAGCATAGGGGCTGCGGTCGGCCGTGCCCTGTAGGCAAAGAGGCCCCGCCGGGAATGGGTTCGCACCCTCGCCCGGGGCGGTCCGCGTGTGCAAATGCGGCTATGCTGCGCCTTTCTCCTACAGCCACCGATGAGTCCCGCCGCTTCTGCCGCTCCCCCTCCAGCCTGGCAATGGCTGCCAGGCGTCGTCGTAGGCTTGGTCGGAATCGTCGCCAGCTACGCGCTCTGGAGCCATCAGTCGGAGACTGTGCAGGCCCTGTCGCAGGCGCGCTTCGAGCGCCACGCTCACACGGCCGCCGATGTATTGCAGCAGCGTGTGGAGGCCAAGACCGATCTGCTGCTGGGCCTGCGCGGCCTGATGATGGTTAATCCCGGACTTACGCGCGCGCAGTTCGAGCGGGTGGCGGGCAGCATGCAGATCGAGCGCACGCATGCCAGCATCCGCAACCTGCACTTCACCCGTGCCGTGCCTGCCGCGCAGCGCAGCGCTTTCGAGGCACAGGCGCGCGCCAACGCCCACCTGGACGGCAGCTTGCCCGGCCAGTTCTCCATCCACCCAGTGCTCGAGCAGCCCGAATATTTCGTGGTGGACTACGTCTGGCCGCGCGAGGGCAACGAACAGGTGCTGGGGCTCGAGATCCACTCCCAGCCCGCCAACCTCGACTCGCTGCTGCGCGCCCGCGACACCGGCGCGCTGGTGGCCTCCGCGCCCTTTCGCAGCGTGCAGGACCAGCAAGGCGGCGAGGCCTCCATCAATATCCGCATACCGGTGTTCGGGGCGGCGGCGGGCGACGAGGCTCCGCGCTTCCTGGGGACCATGGGTGCCATCGTGAGCGTACCGTGGCTGGTGCGCAACATGCACCAGCGTGGCTATCTCGACGGCCTGCAGCTGACCATCGATGACCTGGGCGTGACGTCGGTGCCGGCCACGCGCAAGGGTGAACTGCTCTACAGGGACCTGGACGCGCCGAGTGCCGAGGAGGTGCCCCCCCTCATCCACGATATTCCCGTGGGCGGGCGCACCTGGCGCCTGGCCTTCCAGGCCAGCCATTCGTTTGCCACGGCGCAGGAGCAGCGCCAGCCGGTGCTGTTCGCCGTCGGCTCGCTGCTGATGTCGGCGTTGCTCACCACCCTGGTGAGCCTGCTGGTGCGCCGGCGCACCCAGGCCCTGGCCTATGCCCGGCTCGCCGGCAGGGCCGCGCGCGACAGCGAGTCGCGTTTTCGCGCGGTCTTCAACCAGGCCGCGGTGGGCATGGCCCAGGTCAACTCCGACACGGGCGAGGTGGTCCGGGCGAACCGGCGCCTGGGTGACATGCTCGGTTACTCCACCGAGGAGATGCAGCAGCAGAACATCCGCGACATCGGCCACCCGGACGACCAGGCGCGCACGCAGACCCAGATCGACCGCATGCTGGCCGGCGAGATCGCCGAGTTCCGCTTGGAAAAGCGCTACCTGCGCAAGGACGGCAGCAGCGTCTGGGCCGACATCTCGGTCTCGCCCATGCGCCCCGACGGCGGGCCGGCGCGCTACCACGTGGCCGTGGTGCAGGACATCAGCCAGCGCAAGCAGGCCGAGGAGGAACTGCGCTACCTCGCCTACAACGACATGCTCACGGGTCTGCCCAACCGCCGCCTGCTGTTTGACCGGCTCGAACAGGCCCTGGCCATGAGCGCACGCCACGGCAGCTGCGGCGCCGTGCTCATGCTCGACCTGGATCACTTCAAGACCCTCAACGAGACCCGCGGCCACGAGGCCGGCGACCGGCTGCTGCGCAGCGTGGCGGCGCGCCTGCGCACCTGTATCGACGGCGACGCCACGCTGGCGCGCCAGGGAGGGGACGAGTTCGTCGTCGTCCTGCGCGAGCTGGGCGAGAGTTGCGAAGAGGCCGCCACGCACTCCGAGGAGGTGGCGCGGCGCATCCTCGCTGCCCTGCGCGAGCCCTTCGACCTCGACGACGGCGAGCCGCACCACACCACCCTCAGCATCGGCATCACCGTCTATGACGGCCTGGGCGAGCCGGCCGAGGAATTGCTCAAGCGCAGCGAGCTGGCCATGTACGAGGCCAAGGCCGCCGGGCGCAACACGCTGCGTTTCTTCGACCCGCAGATGCAGGCCGTGGTGGCCGAGCGGGTACAGATGGAGGCGGACATGCGCACCGGGCTGGCTGAGGGCCAGTTCGAGCTGTTCTACCAGCCCAAGGTGGCGCACGGGCGCATCCAGGGCGCCGAGGCCCTGCTGCGCTGGCGCCACCCCGAGCGCGGCTTCGTCCCGCCGTCCGAGTTCATCCCGCTGGCCGAGGACAGCGGCCTGATCCTGCAGCTGGGCCAGTGGGTGCTGCAGGCGGCCTGCGAACAGCTGGCGCGCTGGAGCGGCCACGCCCTGCTGGGCGAGCTGAGCGTGGCGATCAACGTCAGCCCCCGGCAGTTCCACGAGAGCGCCTTCGTCTCGCAGGTGCTGGAGGCCGTGGCCAGCACCGGCGCCGACGCGCGCCACCTGCGCCTGGAGCTGACCGAGGGCATGCTGCTGCAGGACGTGGAGGACACCATCGCCAAGATGGTGCTGCTGCGCAGCTATGGCGTGGGCTTTTCGCTCGACGACTTCGGCACCGGCTACTCGTCGCTGGCCTACCTCAAGCGCCTGCCGCTGCACGAGCTCAAGATCGACCAGGGCTTCGTGCGCGACGTGCTCACCGACCCCAACGACGCGGCGATCGCGCGCACCATCGTCGCCCTGGGCACCAGCCTGGGCCTGCAGGTCACCGCCGAGGGGGTGGAGACCGAGGCGCAGCGCGCCTTCCTGGAGCGCAGCGGCTGCCACGTCTGGCAGGGCTACCTGCTGGCGCCGCCGCTGCCGTGCCCGCGTTTCGAGGCGCTGGTACGCGAGCGCGATGGCCGCGAGCAGGCGCATCAAGATGCATAGCACGAATTCCTTGCAGGACAAGGGCTAGGGCCTGATTTCATTGCCACCGCGCTGGCGGGTCGGCGCCTGGAGCGCGGTGGGCGGCGCGGTATGATTTGCCGCCCGGCCCGACCATCGGCCGGGCCGCTGGCCTTTTTCGTCCCGTCCTGCCTGCCCTTTCGTGCGTCTCAGTTCCATCAAGCTCGCTGGCTTCAAGTCGTTTGCCGAGCCCACCAATTTCCTGCTGCCGGGCCAGCTCGTAGGCGTGGTGGGCCCCAACGGCTGCGGCAAGTCCAACATCATGGACGCGGTGCGCTGGGTGTTGGGCGAATCGCGCGCCAGCGAGCTGCGCGGCGAATCCATGCAGGACGTGATCTTCAATGGCACTACCACGCGCAGGAGCGCCAGCCGCGCCAGCGTGGAGCTGGTCTTCGACAACCACGACCACCGCGCCGGCGGGCAGTGGAACCAGTTCACCGAGATCGCCGTCAAGCGCGTGCTCACGCGCGACGGCACCAGCAGCTACTACATCAACAACCAGCCCGTGCGCCGGCGCGACGTGCAGGACGTGTTTCTCGGCACGGGCCTGGGCCCGCGCGCCTACGCCATCATCGGCCAGGGGACGATCTCCCGCATCATCGAGTCACGCCCCGAGGACCTGCGCCTGTTCCTGGAGGAGGCCGCGGGCGTGTCCAAGTACAAGGAGCGCCGGCGCGAGACGGAAAACCGCCTGGCCGACACGCGCGAGAACCTGACGCGGGTCGAGGACATCCTGCGCGAGCTGTCCGTCAACCTGGAAAAGCTCGAACGCCAGGCCGAGGTGGCGGCGCGCTACCACCAGCTGCAGGGCGAGGCCACGCTGCGCCAGCACCAGCTGTGGTTCCTGCGCCGTGCAGAGGCCGAGGCCGAGCAGGACCGTGTGCGCGTGCAGGGCCTGCAGGCGGTCAACGAGCTGGAGTCGCAGATGGCCGGGCTGCGCCAGGCCGAGGCCGAGCGCGAGGCGCTGCGCCAGGCCCACTACGCCGCCAGCGACGCCATGAGCCAGGCCCAGGGCCGGCTCTACGAGTCCACCGCCGAGGTGGGCCGGCTCGAAGCCGAGATCCGCTACGTCGTCGAGGGTCGCCAGCGCGTGCAGCAGCGCCTGGCCCAGCTGCAGGCCCAGGCCGCCGAATGGGCGGCCCGGGGCGAGGAAGCGCGCACCGAGGCCGAGGCCCTCGAAGGCGAGGACCTGGAGGCCGAGGAGCAGGCTGAGCTGCTGGCCGCCCAGGTCGAGGAGCAGGCCGACCGGCTGCCCGAACTGGCCGACGCGCTGGCCCTGGCGCGCCAACGCGCCGAGGCCGCGCGCGCCGCCGCCGTGCAGGTGCAGCAGCAGATCCAGGTGCTGGCCGCCGAGCAGCGCAGCCTGGCCGAGCAGCAGCGCCAGGCCAACGCGCGCGCCGAGCGCCTGCGCGCCGACCGGGCGGCGCTGATCGCGCCCGACGAGTCGCGCCTGGCCTATCTGCGCCAGCAGCTGCAGGAGGCCCGGGACGGCGCTGAACTGGCTGCCGCGCGCCTGACCGGCCTGCAGGCCGAGCTGCCGCGCCTGGACGAAGAGCGCCGCCAGCGCCAGCAGGACGCCAACGCCGAAGCGGCGCTGCAGACGCAGCTTGCCGCCCGGCTGCAGGCCCTGCAGGCGCTGCAGGACAAGGTCAAGGTCGATGGCCGGCTGCAGCCCTGGCTGGCGCGCCACGGCCTGGCCGACCTGGCGGCCCTGTGGAGTCGCATCCAGGTCGAGGCGGGCTGGGAAGCCGCGCTGGAGGCGGCGCTGCGCGAGCGCCTGGCGGGCCTGCCCGTGGGGCGCCTCGAGAGCGTGCGCGGCTTTGCCGGCGCCGCGGGCGAAGGCCCGCCGGCGCGCCTGGCCTTCTACAGCACGGCGGCGCTGCCCGCGGCGGTGCAGGCCCCGGCCGGCGGCGCCGCGGCGCTGCCCCGGCTGGCCGACCTGCTGCGCCTGCCCGATGCCGGCCTGCACGCCGTGCTGACCGACTGGCTGGCGGGCTGCTACACCGCGCCGTCGCTCGACGAAGCTCTGGCCCGGCGCGCCGAGCTGCGCCCGGGCGAGGTCATCTACGTGGCCGCCGGTCATGCGGTTGGCGCGCACAGCGTGGGCTTTTATGCGCCCGACTCGGAGCAGGCAGGGCTGCTGGCGCGCGCGCAGGAGATCGAACACCTGCACAAGGAGCTGCGCGCCCAGGCGCTGATCGCAGGCGAAGCCGCCGCCGCCCTGGCGCGCGCCGAGGCCACGCACGCCGAGGCTGCGCAGCAACTGCTGGCCAGCCAGCGTGCCGAGGGCCAGGCCCAGGTGCGCACGCATGAACTGGAGGTGCAGGTGCTGCGTCTGGAGCAGGCAGCCGAGCAGACGCGCGCGCGCAACGAGCAGATCGCCGCCGACCTGCAGGAGGCGCACGCCCAGCTCGATGAGCTGCACGAGCGCGGCATGACCGCCGAGGCGCGCTTCGAGGAGCTGGACCTGCAGCTGGCCGACGCCCAGGAGCGGCAGGCGCGCCAGGACGAGCAGGCCCTGTCGGCCGAGCGGCGCCTGGCCGACTGCCGCGAACAGCAGCGCCAGCTGGAGCGGCGCGCCCAGGAGGCGGATTTCGCCCAGCGCAGCCTGGCGGCGCGCCGGGCCGAGCTGGCACGCGCCCTGGACACCGCCGCCCGCCAGACGCGCGACCTGCGGGACGAGCACGAGCGGGGCCAGGCCGAACTGGCGCGCCTGACCGATGCCGCCGCACAGGGCGGGCTGGAGCAGGCACTGCAGGCGCGCCAGGAGCGCGAGCAGCAGCTGGCTGAGCACCGCACGCACTACGACGAGCTCACCGCCCGCCTGCGCGCGAGCGACGAGGGCCGCCTGCGGCACGAGCAGGCGCTGGAGCCGCTGCGTCAGCGCATCACCGAGCTGCAGCTCAAGGAGCAGGCCCAGCGCCTGGCGCTGGAGCAGTTCTCCACCCAGCTGGCCGACGCCGGCGCCGACCTGCAGGCCGTGGCCCGCTCCATCGCCGGGGGCGGCGTGCGCGCGGCCGGGCTGCAGGGCGAGATCGACCGCCTGCAGCGCGAGATCACGCAGCTGGGCGCGGTCAACCTGGCGGCGCTCGAGGAGCTGGGCCTGGCGCGCGAGCGCAAGACCTTCCTGGACGCGCAGTACCAGGACCTGGGCCAGGCGATGCAGACGCTGGAAGACGCCATCCGCCGCATCGACGGCGAAACGCGCACGCTGCTGGCCGGCACGTTCGAGACCGTCAACGGGCATTTCGGCCGCATGTTCCCCGAGCTGTTCGGTGGCGGACAGGCGCGGCTGATCGTCACCGGCGAGGAGATCCTCGACGCCGGCGTGCAGGTCATGGCCCAGCCGCCGGGCAAGAAGAACCAGACCATCCACCTGCTGTCGGGCGGGGAGAAGGCGCTCACCGCCATCGCGCTGGTGTTTGCCATCTTCCAGCTCAACCCGGCGCCGTTCTGCCTGCTCGACGAGGTGGACGCGCCGCTGGACGATGCCAACACCGAGCGCTATGCGCGCCTGGTGGCCAGCATGTCGCGCGGCACGCAGTTCCTGTTCATCAGCCACAACAAGATCGCCATGGAAATGGCCGAGCAACTGATCGGCGTGACCATGCAGGAGCAGGGCGTCTCGCGCATCGTCGCGGTGGACATGCAGGCCGCCCTCACCATGGCCGAGGCATGATGGCCCCTGTTCCTTTCCTCCACAGATCATGAGCAACTTCCAACTCGGTCTCGTCATCACGGGCGCTGTCGTGCTGATCATCGTGGTCGCCTACAACGCCTGGACCCACCAACGCAACGCGCCCCGGCGCCCGCGCCCCGCCGAACAGGGCGAGCGCCCGGCCGAGCCCGCGGCGCGCCAGGAGCCCGCCTTCGACGCGCCGCCGCTGGCGTCCGCAGGCGCGGTGGGCGCCCCGGAGCCCGCCGCGCTGGACCACCACGCCGTGGACGCGCGCGACGCGCTGGAGCTGCCCGTGCCCCAGGCCGAACGTCCGGGCGGGCTGGACGCGCTCATCGACGCCATCGCCTCCATCACCGCCGAGCAGGCGGTGGCCGGCGACGTGGCCGCGGCGGCCCTGCCGCGCACCCGGCGCGTGGGCAGCAAGCCGTTTGCCATCGAGGCGCTCAACCCCTCCACACGCCAGTGGGAGACGCCGCAGGCCGGCGTGCGCTACGTGCACCTGCAGGCCGGGGTGCAGCTGGCCAACCGCGTGGGCGCGCTCAACGAGATCGAGTTCTCCGAATTCGTCATGAAGACCCAGGCGTTCGCCGACGCCATCAACGGCGCGCCCGACTTCCCCGACATGCTGCACGAGGTGGCGCGGGCGCGCGAACTCGACCAGTTCGCCAGCGACCACGACGCCCAGCTGACCTTCATGTTGCGCGCGCGCCAGGCCGCCTGGAGCCCCGGCTACATCCAGCAGAACGCCGCCCGCGCCGGGCTGGTGGCCGGCGCCATCCCCGGGCGCATGGTGCTGCCGGCCGCCGAAGCCGGCCTGCCGCCCGTGCTGACGCTGGCCTACGACGCGCAGGCCGCCATGTCCGACGACCCCGAGCAGTCGGCCCTGCGCGAGGTGCTGCTGAGCCTGGACGTGGCGCAGGTGCAGCGCGGCGAGCAGCCGTTTGCCCGCCTGCGCGAGCTGGCCCAGGCGCTGTGCCAGTCCATGGACGGGGTGCTGTGCGACCAGAACGGCACGCCCCTGCCGGCCATGGCCATGGACCCCATCGCGGCCGACCTGGAGCAGCTCTACGACCAGCTCGACGGGCGCGAGCTGTCGGCCGGCTCGCTGCTGGCGCGGCGGCTGTTCAGTTGAAGGCGGGCGGCTGCATGGCTGAACCACAATCCGACCTTTTTCCCGCGCAAGCCCAGGCTGGCAGCGGGGTTGTGGCTACAAAAATCAAAGCGCTGCGGGCGCAGCTGCACCGCTGGGCGCACGAGTATTACGTGCAGGACGCGCCCAGCGTGCCGGACGCCGAGTACGACCGCGTCTTTCGCCAGCTGCAGGCGCTGGAAGATGCCTACCCGCAGCTAGTCACGCCCGACTCGCCGACCCAGCGCGTGATCGGCGCCGTGCTGCCGGGCCTGGCCGCCGTGCGCCACCGCGTGCCCATGCTCAGCATCCGCACCGAGACCGACACCGAGGCCAGCGGCGCCGAGACCTTCGACGCCCGCGTGCGCCGCGAGCTGCACCTGCCGCCCGAGGCGGCGCCGGTGGAGTACGTGGCCGAGCCCAAGTTCGACGGCCTGGCCATGAGCCTGCGCTACGAGGACGGGCGGCTGGTGCAGGCAGCCACCCGCGGCGATGGCGAGGTGGGCGAGGACGTGACGCACAACGTGCGCACCATCCGGCAGATTCCGTTGGTGCTGCCCGAGGGCGCGCCGCCCCTGCTCGAAGTGCGCGGCGAGGTCTACATGCGCCGGGCCGACTTCGAGCGGCTCAATGAGCGCCAGTGCGAGCGCGGCGACAAGACCTTCGTCAACCCGCGCAACGCCGCCGCCGGCGCGGTGCGCCAGCTCGACTCCGCCATCGCCGCGCAGCGCCCGCTGTCGTTCTTCGCCTATGGCCTGGGCGAGGTCACGCCCGAGGCCGCGGGCGGGCCGGCATTTGCCACGCACTTCCAGCTGCTGCAGCAGCTGAAAGAGTGGGGATTTCCGGTCTCAGCCCTAGTCCAGATTGCACATGGTGCTATTGAACTTATAGCTTACCACCAGCGCATCGGCGCCGAGCGCGACCAGCTCGCTTTCGACATCGACGGGGTGGTCTACAAGGTCAACAACCTGCAGCTGCAGCGCGAGCTGGGCTTCGTCACGCGCGAGCCGCGCTGGGCCGTGGCGCACAAATACCCGGCGCAGGAGATGGTCACGCGCGTGGAGGGCATCGACATCCAGGTCGGGCGCACCGGCAAGCTGACCCCGGTGGCCCGCCTGGCGCCGGTGTTCGTCGGCGGCGTCACGGTCACCAACGCCACGCTGCACAACCTGTTTGAACTGCGCAGAAAGGGCGTGCGCGTGGGCGACGAGGCCATCGTGCGGCGCGCCGGCGATGTCATTCCCGAGATCGTGGGCCGGGTGCCGGCGCCGCGCGGCAGTTACGTGGCGAACTTCCGCATGCCACGCCAGTGCCCCATCTGTGCCAGCCGCGTCGTGCGCGAGCCGGGCGAGGTGGACCATCGCTGCTCGGGCGGCCTGTTCTGCCCGGCGCAGCGCAAGCAGGCGCTGCTGCACTTCGCCCAGCGCCGCGCCATGGACATCGAGGGCCTGGGCGAAAAACTGGTGGACCAGCTGATCGACGGCCACGTCATCCGCACGCTGCCCGACCTGTACCGGCTGGGCCTGGCAACGCTCGCCCAGCTCGACCGCATGGCCGACAAGTCTGCGCAGAACCTGCTGGCGGCGCTGCAGAAATCCAAGCACACGACGCTGGCGCGCTTTCTCTTCGCCCTGGGCATCCGGCATGTGGGCGAGGCGACGGCCAAGGAGCTGGCACGACACTTCGGCCAGCTGGACGCCCTGATGGACGCCGACGTGGCCGCCCTCATGCAGGTGCCCGACGTCGGCCCGGTGGTGGCCGAGGCCATCCACGCCTTCTTTGCCGAGCCGCACAACCGCGAGGTGGTCGAGCAGCTGCGCGCCTGCGGCGTCACCTGGCCCGAAGGGGCGCCGCGCGACGCAGCGCAGCTGCCCCTGGCGGGCCTGGCGGTGGTGCTGACCGGGACGCTGCCCACGCTCACGCGCGAGCAGGCGCAGGCGCTGCTGGAAGGCGCGGGCGCGCGGGTGACGGGCTCGGTCAGCAAGAAGACGGCCTACGTGGTGGCCGGGGCCGATGCCGGCTCCAAGCTCGAGCGCGCGCGCAGCCTGGGCATTGCCGTGCTCGACGAGGACGGCCTGCGCGCGCTGCTGGCCGGCGGGGGCGGCTAGCGCCATGGCCCTGGTGCGCCGCGCTCCCCGCCTGGGCCTGGCGCTGGGCAGCGGCTCGGCGCGCGGCTGGGCGCACATCGGCGTGCTGCAGGCGCTGGACGAGGCGGGCGTGCGCCCGGACATCGTCTGCGGCGCCTCCATCGGCGCGCTGGTGGGCGCGGCCTACGCGGCCGGCGAGCTGGAGCGCTTCGCCGACTGGGTGGGCTCGCTGGGCATGCGCCAGGTCTGGGGTTTCATGGACTTCAACCTTTCGGGCGGCATGCTCAAGGGCGAAAAGCTCATCGCCTTCTGGCGGCGCAACTTCGCCGACTTCGACATCGAGGCCTCGCCCCTGCCGTTCGGCGCCGTCGCCACCGACCTGCACTCGGGCGCCGAGGTCTGGCTGCGCGAGGGCTCGATCGCCGACGCGGTGCGTGCCTCCATCGCGCTGCCCGGCCTGTTCACGCCGGTGGCGCGCGGGGACGGCCGGCTGCTGGTCGATGGCGGCATCGTCAACCCCGTGCCCACCTCGCTGGCGCGGGCCATGGGCGCGGACATCGTGATCGGCGTGGACCTGAACGCCGACATCCTGCACCGCCATCTGCAGCCGCTGGCGCTGGCAGCCACGCCGCAGCCGCAGCCCGGGGAGGCGGCGCAGGCGGGCGCGCCGGCCGAGGCCTGGGACGAGGACGAGCCGGCCCCATCGCGCGGTGCGGACTGGATGGGTCGGCTCAAGTTCTGGGGTGGCGGTGGCGCGCCCGCCAGCGCCGTGCCCCAGGTCGCGCCGCTGCCCGCGCGGCCGTCGGTGCTGGACGTGGTGATGACCAGCGTGACCATCATGCAGATCCGCATCACCCGCAGCCGCATGGCCGGCGACCCGCCCGAGGTGGTGATCGCGCCGCATCTGGCGCAGCTGGGCGTGCTGGACTTCCACCGCTCGGCCGAGGCCATCGAAGAGGGCCGCCGCGCGGCGCAGGCGGCGCTGCCGCAACTCGAACGCTTCCTGGGCTGAGCAGGCTCTCAAGGCGCCTGCCGGTACACCGCCTCGTAGGCACGCGCCGGCGCATCCCAGCCGAAGTCGCGCCGCATGCCGTTTTGCTGCAGCTGCCGCCAGCGCGCCACCGAGCGCCAGGCCGTGCAGGCGCGCTGCACGGCGGCGTCGAAGGCGGCCTGGCTGTGCTCGCGCATGACGAAGCCCGTGCCTTCAGCGGCCTCGGCGTCGGTCACCGAGTCGGCCAGCCCGCCGGTGTGCATCACGATGGGTGGCGTGCCATAGGCCTGGCTGTACATCTGGTTGAGCCCGCACGGCTCGAAGCGCGACGGCATCAGGAAGCAGTCGGCCCCGGCCTCGATCAGGTGCGCCAGCGGCTCGTCGAAGACGGTGGCCACGTGCACCCGGCCCGGTCGGCGCCGCGCCAGGGCGTGCAGCGCCTGCTGCAGGTCGGCGTCACCACTGCCCAGCACGACCAGCTGCGCGCCCTGGGCCAGCAGACGTTCGGCGCCGCCCAGCACCAAGTCCACGCCCTTTTGCCGTGTCAGCCGCCCGACCAAGCCGAACAGCGGGCCGGGCGCGCCGTCGGCCAGGCCGCAGCGCTGGCGCAGGGCCGTGCGGTTGAGCGCCTTGCGCTCCAGGCTGGCAGCGTCGTAGCGCGCGGCGATCAGCGGGTCGGTGGCGGGGTTCCAGAGCTGGGTGTCGATGCCGTTCAGGATGCCGTGCAGCACCCCCGAGCGCTCGCGCAGCACGCCGTCCAGGCCGAAACCCAGGGCCTCCTGCTGGATCTCCCGGGCATAGGTCGGGCTGACCGTGGTGATGGCATCGGCGAACTGCAGGCCCGCCTTGAGCATGGACAGCTGGCCCCAGAATTCCACCCCCTGCATGCCCCGGTGCTGCACGGCGATGTCCAGCGCATCGCACAGCGCCATCGGGAACAGGCCCTGAAAAGCCAGGTTGTGCAGGGTCACCACGCTGCGCGCGACGGCCATGCCGGCCTCGCGCCACTGCGCCAGGTAGAGCGGTGCCAGGGCGCAGGTCCAGTCGTTGGCGTGCACCACGTCAGCCTGCCAGCCGCAGGGCGAGCGTGGCGTGCCCAGCAGGGCCGCCACGCGGCTGAGCAGGCCGAAGCGCATCGCGTTGTCCGGGTGGTCGCCGCCGCCCGGAGGGCCGTAGGGCGCGCCGGGGCGGGCGTAGTACTGCGGGCAGGCCAGCAGCAGCAGGCTGGGGCCGCCGTCGGTCGGCTCCAGCTCCAGCAGCTGGGCCTCAGGCCAGGGCCCCTCGGCCGGCACGCGGTGGATGCCGGCCAGCCGGCCCCGCGCGGGCAGGCTGCCATAGGCCGGCATCAGCACCCGCACGTCGTGCCCCAGCCGGGCCAGCGCCGGCGGCAGGGCCGCGCTGACGTCACCCAGGCCCCCGGTCTTGACCAGGGGCGCGCATTCGGGGGTGGCAAACAGAACCTTCATGGCGCGCCATCCTCGCACACCAGCACGGCGAACGGCAGGGCTGCCCGGGGCCCGGGGCTGGAGGGCAGCAGCTCGTGCAGCGGCAGGCCGTCCAGGCTGGCGTGCAGGCTGCGCCCGGTCATCCAGTCCTGCCAGCGCTGCGGGCGGCCCAGCAGCGGATGGCCGCCGGGCAGGCGCAGCAGCGTGTCGCGCCAGCCCCGCTCGGCCAGGCCGTAGAGCAGGCGCGAGCACACGACCGCCACGGCCCGCCCGCCGCGCACCCGGGCAAAGGCGATGGCGTGCTCGTCGGCCGGGCCTTCCACGGCGATCGGCACGTAGCTGCCGCTGCGAAACAGCTGCGGTAGCGCCCGGCGCAGCTCCAGCAGCCGCCAGGTGACGAGCTGCTTGGCCTCGGGCGGCGGCACGGGCGCCAGCAGCCGCTGCCAGTCCGAGGGGTCGGGGTGGCGGCCGTCCGCGTAGAGCGGCTGCACGCTGCGCAGGCCCGCCTGCAGGGCGGAAAAATCCACCGGTCGGCGGTTGTCCGGGTCCACCAGGGTGAAGCACCACTGCTCGCAGCCCTGGTAGATGTCGGGCACGCCCGGCGCGGTGAGCTTGATGGCCAGCTGGCACAGGCTGTTGCGGTAGCCGTAGGGCGCAATGGCCCGCACGAACGCGTCGAGCAGCCCCGTGAAGGCCTCGGTGGCCAGGGCGTGCTCGATGTAGGAGGCCATGGCGCCTTCATACGCCTCGTTGGGGAACAGCCAGTTGGTTGCCTGCTTGGCTTCGCGCATGGCCTTGACCATGTACTGCTGGATGCGCTCGCGCAGCCGGGCGCGCTCGTCGGGCGCGGCGCCCTCGGCGGGCCACAGGCCCACCAGCGCCTGGTAGAGCGCCCACAGGTCGTGCGCGGCAGGGGCCATCTCGCCGTCGATCTCGCTCATGAAGCGCTCGGCGCTGCTGCGCAGGCCCCAGGCCACGTCCTCCCACTGCGCGGGCACCTCCGACAGCACGTTCAGGCGCGCACGCACGTCCTCCGAGCGCTTGCTGTCATGCGTGGACGTGGCCAGCAGGTTGTGCGGCAGCAGCCGCGCGCGCTGCTGGCTGGCCTGGTGGAAGGCCGCCGCCGACAGACCGAAGCGCCGCGGCTCGGAGCCCACGTCGTTGAGCGAGACCAGCCGCACGTAGCGGTAGAACAGCGTGTCCTCGACCGACTTGGCCATGACCGGCGCGGTGAACTGCTGCCAGCGGCGCACCAGATCGCGCCGCGCCTGCGGCTCGGGTCCGGGCTCGCCCACCAGCACCGAGCGCAGGCAGGCCAGCACGCCGCCCTCGGCCGTGCCCATGCGCCGACGCGCGGCGGCAATGGCCCAGTCGATGTGCTGGCGGTCGGTATCGTTCGCCCCCTCGCCCGGCACCACGTAGGTGCGATAGACGGGAAACAGCGCCGCCACCTCGCACAGCGCCCGGCGCAGCTGGTTGAGCGTGAAGTCGCTGGCCCGGCGGTCGGCCCGGGTGATGCGGTGCAGCGTGCCGGCCAGCCACGCCAGGTCGCTGGCGAAGGCGCCGGCGATGATCAGTCGCTTGCACTCGTACTGCGCCTGTTCGAAGTCCTGGGCGTCGCCCGTGAAGGTGGCGTAGACATCGTCGAACGCCGCCTCGGCCGCGCCATCGACGAACAGGCCGTTGACCTGCCCGGCGAAGCGGTAGCCCGTGGCGCCGTGCACCGGCCAGCGGCCCGGCAGGGGCTCGTGGTCGGCCAGGATCTTCTCCACCACCAGGTACAGCGCGCGCGGCGCGCGCCCGGCCGTGTGCGCCAGCGCCGCGTGGCGCTGCTGCAGCTGCTCGAAGTACCGGGCCGGGTCGGCCAGGCCGTCGGGGTGGTCGATGCGCAGGCCGCCCACCTTGCCCTCGGCCAGCCAGCGGAAGATGCGCTGGTGCGTGGCCTCGAAGACCGCGGCGTCCTCCATGCGCACCGCGGCCAGGGCGTTGACGTCGAAGAAGCGGCGGTAGTTGATGTCGTCGGCGGCCACGCGCCAGCTGGCCAGGCGCCAGGCCTGGGCGCGCAGCAGCGCGTCGAGCGCGTCGAAGCTGGCCGGGTCCGCAGCGTCGCCGTTGAGCCGCGCGAGCGCCGCCTCGATCCACTCGCGCAGCCACGCGTGCCGGCTCGCGAGCCGGACCAGGCGGCGCCGGTGCAGCGCGGCATCGCGCAGGCGCGCGGCCCGCGCGTCCTCGTCCGGCGTGTCGCGCGCGGGCAGGCCGGCGAAGGCGTCCAAGAGCGACTGCACCTCGGCCAGCGCCTCGCCGTCCGGGTCGGCCGCACCGGGCGTGGGCGCCAGTCGCAGGATGCGCGCCGTGTGCCGCGGGTCGAGCGGGAAGTGGTGCTCCCAGTAATGCACGCGAAACTGGCCTGTCCCGGCGTGGAACTGCACGCGCAGCTGCCCGTCCTCCAGCACGCGGCCATAGTGCTCGCCCAGCACGGGCAGCAGCAGGCGGCCGCGCAGGCCGGGGTCGGGGGCGTTCCATTCGATGTCGAAGGTGCGCGCATGGGGGGAGGCCTGGCCGTGCTCCAGCACCTCCTCCCACCAGGGGTTGTCCGTGCCGGCCACGCCCATGTGGTTGGGCACGATGTCCAGCAACTGGCCCATGCCGTGCGCCTGCAGCTGCTCGCACAGCGCCTCGTGCTCGGCCTCGCTGCCCACTTCGGGGTTGAGCGCGGACGGGTCCACCACGTCGTAGCCGTGCGTGCTGCCCGGCGCGGCCTTCAGGTAGGGCGAACTGTAGAGATGGCTCACGCCCAGGGCGTCCAGGTAGGGCAGGGCCGCGGCGACCTGCGCGAAGGTGTTGCCCGCATGGAACTGCACGCGATAGGTGGCGCGCGGGATGTCGGCCGTCTCCAGCGGCGGCAGCGCCTGCACCGCCGGCGCGGCGGGCCGGGCGCGCTCGCGGCGCATGGCGCCGGTGACGGCGGCAAACGTGGGGTGGCCCGCCAGCTCCTGCAGTGGCACGGCCAAGCGCCTGCGCCAGTTGGGCTGCAGGTCCTCGGTCGTGCCCGGCACATTGACCTGTTCGACCTGCCCGGTGGCGTCTTCCAGCTGCACGGCCGCCAGCCAGCAGGCGGTGCGCGCCAGGTAGCGGTGCACCGCAGCGGCGAACTCCGCACCGTTCGGGGTCGTCAGCGCGTCCAGCGTCGCGCCCTTGGGCAGCAGCTCCTGCTGCGCCAGCGCGTGCAGCAGGCGCACCCGGTCCTGCGCACGCTCCATCAGCGCGCGCGCGTGGGCGTCGCCATCGGCCAGCCAGCCCAGTTCGCGCTGCACCTCGATGTCCCGCGCCGTCCACCAGCCGCGCAGGGTTGGCAGGTCGTGCGTGCCGACCACGGCCAGCGCCTGCACGGGCCAGTCCGCGGGCGCGCGGAAGTCGCCCGCCTCGCTGCGCTCGAACACCAGCGGGCGGTAGGACAGCAGGGCCCGCGCGGCCAGGGCTTGGCGCAGGCGCGGCGCGACGTTGCCCAGGTCCTCGCCGATCACGGCGCAGCGGTGGCGATGGCTCTCGACCGCCACCACGGCCAGCAGCGCCTCGAGCGGGTAGCGCACGTAGGTGCCGCCCTGCGCGCCGGTCCAGAACAGGCGCATCAGTGCCATGACGTGGTCCAGGCGCAGCGCGCCGGCGTGGCGCATGGCCGCGTGCAGCAGCCGGCGCAGGGGCAGGAAGTGCGCATGGGCCAGCGCTACGGGGTTCACGGGCGGCAGCCCCCAGTTCTGGCCCCGGGTGTTGAGCGGGTCGGGCGGCGCGCCGATGTGCATGCCGCGGGCATGCAGCGCCTGATGCGCCCAGGTCTCGGAGCCGCCGTCGCCCGCGCCCACGGCAAGATCGCAGTACAGGCCGAGCGGCAGCCGCTGGCGGGCGTGCCCGGCGGCCTCGGCCAGCTGCCGCTGCGCCAGCCATTGCAGCCAGGCGTGGTAGCGCACGGCGCCGGCGTGCTCGTCGGCGAAGGCGCGCACCGCCGGGCCGTCGGGGTCGCGCAGGTCTTCGGGCCAGGCCGGCCAGCCCCAGACGGCGGGGTCGGCCGCGTGCAGATGCTGCTGCAGCGCCTCGAACAGCGCGTGGCGGCCCAGGGTGCCTGCTTCGTGCAGCAAAAATTGCTCGAAATCGTGCGCACGACCGCTCTGGGCCTTGATTTCATGCTCACAAAAATGCTGCCACAACAGGGCCAGCATTTCATGTTTGGCGGCGGCCACTTCGGCGTACTGCACGGTGTCGCTGCCGCGCAGGCGCTGCAGCCGCTGCTGGAAGGCCGCCTGGGCGTGCAGGGCCTGCGCGCGCTCGCAGCGCAGGAACTCGGGCAGCCCGGTCACGTCGATGAACAGCGGGTTGAGCGCCAGGCGGCTGCCGGGGCTGTAGGGGCTGGCCTCTTCGGGCTGGTGGCTGCGCAGCGCGTGCAGCGGGCTCAGGCCGACAAAGGCAGCGCCATGCTCCGCCGCCACGGTGACCAGGTCGCGCAGGTCCTGGAAGTCGCCAATGCCCCAATTGCGCGCCGAGCGCAGCGCATAGAGCTGGCAGCCCAAGCCCCACCAGCGCTCACCTGCGGCCCAGGCCTCGGGCAGCCAGCAGCGCGGCGGCGCCACGATGACCAGCTGCTCATGCCCGGCCTGGCGCAGCAGGTAGTAGCCGATGGGCAGGGTATCGGGCAACGCCGCGGCGCTGCCGCTGCCCTGGGCGGCCGTCCCGGCGCCGGGCGGTTCGGCGTCAAGCAGCTGCCAGGGCCCCTGTGCGGGCAGGGCCAAGGTGGTGGCCGTGCCATGCGGCACCACGGTGCAGGGCGGCGCAGCCTGCAGGTCGGCCTGGTCGCCCATGGCGGCCAGCGCGGCTTCGATCACCGCGGGCGCGACCTCGACGCGCTCGCCCCAGAAGCTGGTGTATTCGGTGGCGATGCCGGCGCGCGCGGCGCGCTCGTGCAGCGGCTCGGCGTGCTCGTTCATGGCTGGCTCCCTTGCAGCATCCACAGGCCCGACCAGGCGGGCCAGCTGGCCCAGCCGGCCTCACTCGGCGCGCGGCCGTGGGCAAAAACCACCTCGCCGGGGGATGCATCGGCGGCCGCCCGGACGACGGGGTGGTCGCCCAGGTTGGCTTCCAGCACCAGCTGCAGGCCGTCCGCGTAATGCCAGCGCACGCGCAGGCCGGCCGCGTCGATGCGCTCGGCCTCGTGGCCCTGCGGGCGCAGCAGGTCGTGCCGCGGCTGCAGCCAGCGTGCCCGTGCCGCCAGCGCCCGCTGCACCAGCGCCTGGCGCTGGCGGCCGGCGGGCGCGTCGGCCTCGCTCCAGTCGAGCCGGCTGGCTTCCAGGGTGGCCCGGCCGCAGGGGTCGGGCAGGGCGGCGCCGCCCTGTGGGGCGGCGTGGCCGAACTCGCGCCGGCGGCCCGCACGCACGGCCTCGCGCAACTCGCCCTCCCAGCCGGCGAAGTAGTGGAACGGCGTACGGGCGCCGTATTCGTCGCCCATGAAGACCAGCGGAATGGCGGGGGTGAGCAGCGACAGCAGCAGCGCCAGGTCGGCCGCGGGCGGCGCAGCCAGGCACGCCAGCCGCTCGCCGAAGGCGCGGTTGCCGATCTGGTCGTGGTTGCCGATGAAGTTGACCATGGCCCCCAGCGGCTGCGCCGCGGCCGGCTCGCAGGCCAGGCGCCGGCCGGCCTCGCGCGGCGCGGGCGCGAACACGTAGCCGTGCGTGAGCGCATGCGCCAGGTGCGCCAGCGGGTCGCCGCCATAGTCGTGGTAGTAGCCCTGGGTCTCGCCCGTGAGCGCGACGTGCAGGGCGTGGTGGAAGTCGTCGTTCCACTGCCCGTCGTAGCGCCCGGGCAGCGGGCGGCTGGCCAGGCGCGCGCCTTCGTTTTTCTCGTTTTCCAGCACCAGGTGGACCTGGCGGCCGGCGGCCTGCGCCGCCCCGCGCACGCGCGTGGACAGCTCGGTCAGCAGGTCCGGCATGCTGTCGTCCACGATGGCGTGCACCGCGTCCAGGCGCAGGCCGTCCACCTGGTATTCCTCGATCCAGTACAGGGCGTTGTGGATGAAGAACTCGCGCACCGTGGCGCTGCCCTCGCCGTCGAAGTTGAGGGCCGCGCCCCAGGGGCTTTCGTGTTCGCGCGAGAAAAATTGCGGCGCGTACCGGCCCAGGTAATTGCCGTCCGGGCCGAAGTGGTTGTAGACCACGTCCAGGAACACCATCAGCCCGAGCCCATGGGCCGTGTCGATCAGGCGCTTGAAGTCCTGCGGCGTGCCGTAGCCCGCGTGCGGGGCGAAGGGCAGCACGCCGTCGTAGCCCCAGCCGTGCGCGCCGCCGAAGGCGGCCACCGGCATGACCTCGATGGCGGTGAAGCCCAGCGCGCGCAGGCGGGGCAGCAGCTGCTCGGCCGCGGCGAAGCTGCCTTGCGCGTTGAAGGTGCCCAGGTGCAGCTCATAGAGCACCACCTCGCTCCAGGGCCGGTGGGGCGGGGCGTGCCGCCAGTCGAAGGCCAGCGGATCGACCACGCGGCTGGCGGCGTGCGGCCCCTCGGGGTTGCTGCGCGAGGCCGGGTCGGGCACGGCCTGCTCGCCGTCGATGACCCACTGGTAGAGCGTGCCGGCGCCCGCGCCAGGCACCTGGCAGTGCCACCAGCCGGCGGGCCCGGGCTCGGCGGGGGCGTCTCGCCAGGGCCCGGCCGGGGTGGCGGCATGGCGCAGCGCGGCCTGGCGCGCGGCGGGCGCCCACAGGGAAAACCGGGCGCCCGCAGGCTCCAGGGCGGCGCCAAAAGGCATGGGGTGGTGGTGCTTCATGGGGGAGGTTCGCGCCAGGGCTGCGTGGCCGAAGTCAGCACGGCCAGGGAATGCGGCAGCAGGGTGTACTGCTCGCCCGCGAGCGTGCGCGGGGCATCGTCCGGCCCGTGCACGTCGGCGCTGCGCGTGTCGACGCGCAGCGCCCAGGCGCGCGCGGCGCCGTCGGGCGGCAGGGTGAACACCGTCTCCTCGGGCGTGGCGTTGAACAGCAGCATCAGGGATTCGCCCCGGCCCCGGCTCTCCATGACGGCGCAGACGCAGCGCGCCAGCGGGTCGTCCCATTCCTCGGGCGTCATGGGGCGGCCCCAGACGCTGAACCAGGCGATGCCGGCGCAGGGCGCGTTTTCGTCGTCGGGTGCTGGCCAGGCGCAGGGGCTGACCACCGACAGGCCGCGGCGCAGGGCGATGAGCGCCTGCACGAAGCGCTGCTGCGCGCTGCCCTCGGGGCTTGCGGCCTGTTGCCAGTCGAACCATGACAGGGGGCTGTCCTGGCAGTAGCCGTTGTTGTTGCCCTGCTGGGTGCGGCCGAATTCGTCGCCCCCCAGGAGCAGTGGCGTGCCGTGCGAGAACATGAGCGTGACCAGGAAGTTGCGCATCTGCCGCTGGCGCAGCGCCACGATGGCGGGGTCGTCGGTCGGGCCTTCTGCGCCGCAGTTCCAGCTGCGGTTGTGGCTCTCGCCGTCACGCCCGTCCTCGCCGTTGGCCTCGTTGCGCTTGTCGTGGTAGCTGACCAGGTCGGCCAGCGTGAAGCCATCGTGCACGGTGACCAGGTTGATGCCGCTCGCCGGCGGCCGGCGGCGAGCGGCGAACAGGTCGGCCGAGCCATACAGGCAGGCGGCCAGCTGCGGCAGGCTGCCGTCGGCGCCGCGCCAGTAGTCGCGCACGACATCGCGAAAGCGCCCGTTCCATTCCTGCCAGCCGGCGGGAAAGCCGCCGAGCTGGTAGCCGTCCGGGCCCAGATCCCAGGGCTCGGCGATGAGCTTGACGCGCGAGAGCACCGGGTCCTGCGCCAGCGCCGCCAGGAAGGGCGAGCGGTGGGTGAACGCCCCGGCGGCGTCGCGCCCGAGCGCGGGCGCCAGGTCAAAGCGGAACCCGTCCACGTGCATCTCGGTCACCCAGTAGCGCAGGCTGTCGAGCACCAGGCGCAGCGCCGGGGGGCTGCTGGTGTCCACGGTATTGCCAGTGCCGGTGAAATCGACGTAGTGGCGCGGGTCTTCCGCCAGGCGGTAGTACGCCGGGTTGTCGATGCCCTTCAGGCTGAGCGTGGGGCCCAGGTGGTTGCCCTCGC